>DATIVK010000145.1:0-4241 GCA_035465955.1 Anaeromyxobacteraceae bacterium
CCACCCGCCGTCGCCCCGCTCCCCCGCGGCGCGCCCGGCCGCCGGCGGACGGGCCGGCTTCGCCGGCCGGGGCGTGGCGGCGAAGGCGCCGGCCAGCGCCAGCGTCCCGTCCTCCTCGCGGAGCGCCGCGTCGACGTCGACCCCCTCGAGCTCCAGCGAGATCCCGACCTCGCGCGCCACGAGGCCGACGGCGTCGGCGGAGAGCCGGGCGCGCTCCACCCGCAGGACGAGCCGACCCGCGGGGTCGAAGACGCGCAGGCCGCGCAGCTCCACCCCGCCGCGCGCCAGCACGCCGATCCCGTCGAGCTCCAGCCTTCCCGCCAGGGCGTCGTCCGCCATCCGGACGAGGGTGGCCGCCGCGAACGGGCGCGTCACCGGGAGCGCGGCGAGGAGCGACGCCACGGCGAGCGCGGCGCTCGCGACGGCCGTCGCCCACAGGAGCGCCCAGCCCCCCCACCGCAGCCCGCGCGCGAGCGCGGCGCGAGCGGCCCGGGGGGCCATCAGAAGGCCTCCCCCAGCGTGATGTGGAGCGAGACGAGCGGCTCCCGGTGCACGCAGGGATACTCCTGGCTGGGCGACGCGGCGCAGGCGTCGCTCAGCACGGGCAGGCCGGGGGGCTGCGCGGTGGGCGCGAAGGGGCTCGGGAGCCGGGTCGCGACGTCCAGCCGGAGCGGCCCGACCGGCGTACGGAACCGCAGGCCGAGCCCCGCCGCGATCTGGATCAGGGTCGGGTCGGCGGCGGCGAGCCACGCGAGGCCGTTCGCGTCGGGCTTCGAGACCCAGCCCGCGTCGAGGAAGAGCGCCAGCCCGAGCGCGCGGCTGGCGGCGTAGCGCAGCTCCAGCGAGCCGTCGAGGAGCCCGTTCCCGCCGACCGGCACGTACTCGGCGTCCTGGCGTTGGAGGGGCGAGAGGCGCCCGACGTAGTAGCCGCGCATCGAGAGCGGCCCGCCGGCGGTGAAGCGCGCCACGATCGGCGGCGGGGATGCCTCGGCGACCGGTACGAGCCCGCCGAGCCGGGCCCGCGCCGCCAGGACCGTCCGCCGGCCGAGCGGCAGGAACCCGCGGGCCTCGGGCAGGAAGCGGAGGTACTGGTAACCGAAGCCGCCCAGCCGGAAGCCCTCCTGCACCGAGACCGCGAAGTACGCCCCCTTGCGGGTCTCGATCGGATCGTCGCGCAGGTCGAGCGCGAAGCGCTCCTCCACGTAGGAGAGGACGCAGAGCCGGCCCGGGCAGCTCGCGAGCAGCGGCGCCGAGCGGACCGCCTGCGTCCCGGCGATCCCCTCGACCTCATACGCCTCGACGGCGTACGTCGGGACGAAGATGAAGCGCGGCCCGATCCGGACGGGGAGGCCGACGCGCCCGCGCTCGGACCAGAAGGAGTAGGCCTCCTCGATGGAGCGCTCCAGCTCGAGCCGGACGGCGCCGTCCACCGCCGACCCGAAGATCGCCGGCTGCAACAGCTCGGTCCCGGCCAGCGCGACGAAGCCCTCCTTCACCGGCGCGAAGGGCGACGGGAGGAACGCCCAGCCGGCGCGCCCGTCCGCGGAGAAGCGGCGCAGGTCGCCGAGGAAGTTCCGGTGCGTCCAGCTGCCGGCGACGCGCCCCTCCCAGCGGTTCTGCTGGAAGGCGATGCCGGGGCCGACGGTCACGCTGCGGAAGGGGGCCTCGCGCACCTGCACCTGGATGGGGACGACGCCGCCGACGTCGCCGGTCGGCCCGCGGACGACGCGCACGCCGCCGAACACCCCCATCTCGAAGACGCGCGCCTGCGCCAGCTCGAGGCGCGACTCGTCGAACCAGTCGCCGGGGCGCAGCGCGAGCCGGACCTTGTCGACGATCCGCGCCACCGGCACCACCGCCGCGCCCGTGACCTCGATGGGGCCGAACGCGAGGCGCGGGCCGGGGGTCACCGCGTAGGTGACCTCCGCGAGCTCCTCCTCGGGCACGACGAGGGCGGACTGCTCCACCTTCGCGTCGGCCCAGCCCGTCGACCGGAGCGCGCCGGCGATCGCGGCGCGCGCCCGATCGTAGCGCCGCTCCTCGAAGACCTGGCCGGGGGCGATCGGGAGCCTCTCCAGCCGGGCCTTCGCCTCGGGGGCCGCGTCGAGGCCGGTCACGGTGACCTTCCGGACGCGGACCGGCGGCCCCTCCTCGACGCGGAACGTGACCCGCACGCGGCCGCGCCCGGCGGCGGCGACCTCGGGCTCGGCGACCCGCGCCCGGTAGTAGCCGTGCTCGCGGTACCAGGCCTCGATGCGGCGCCGGTCGACGCCGAGCGCGTCGGTGTCGAGCGGGTAGCCCTCGCGGCGCAGGAGCCCCTCCGGCCGGTGGGTCGCGAGCCGCTCCGCCAGGGAGTCCTCGTCGAGCGCACGGACCCCCTCGAAGCGGACGGCCGAGACGATCGGGGCGTCGCGCGTGCCTCGGGGAGTGAGGCAGCCGGCGGCGAGCAGGAGGAGGGCGGCGTGGCGCGGCTTCATGGTGGCCTGGCGACCCTTCCCCCCGTGGCGCCGGGGAGGGCGTCCTTGCGGGGGATCATGCCATAGCGGTCGGGCCGCGCTCCTTCACGCCCCTCCCGTGCCCTCTCGTCGCGGGCCGCCGGGTCAGGCGGGCGAAGACAGGAGGAGCCGGATGTTGGCCCGCTCCCACGCGTGCGCGCGCGCGAAGTCGGGCCACGCCCGCTCGCGCCGCCGGAACTCCGGGCCGTGCACGACGCGGCGCCCGTTCACGACGCGGGCCGGCACCGCCTGGTGGAGCATCTCGTGGAAGACGATGAACGCGACGTAGAACGCCGGGACCTCCGGCCGATCGAGCGAGGGGTGGATCCGGATCAGCCGCCCGTCCTCGAGGTAGACGCCGGTCTTCACGGTCCGCCGGCGGTCGCCGAGGCGCACGGGCGCCCAGCCGATGCGCGCCTCGATCGCGCCGCCGAAGGTGCCGGCGTTGATCCGGTCGAAGATCTCCTGCAGATCATGGGCGCGGCCGCGCGGCTGGAGCGGACCCGCCCGCTCCGCCGTGATCCGGTGGCGGTGGCGCCGGACCCACGCGTCGATCCGGTGCCCGGCGTCGCGCCGGGGCGCGGCGGCCCCCCGCCCCGGGTGGGCGAAGGCGGCCAGCGCCCCGACCACCTCGTCCGGCGCGTCCAGGAACATGTGGTGGATCCGGTAGTGCACCTCCGGCCCCCGCCGCCGGAACGAGACCATGGTGGATCGGTTGTCGTGGACGGTGAGCCGCACGTCCTCGGACAGCAGCCCGGAGAGGGCGTCGGCGAGCCGGCGCGCGTGCGCCGCGCGCTCGACCGGGGAGAGCCGGCGCGCGTCGAACAGGTGGAGCTGGCGGTCCGCGCTCGTCACGACGGCCGGATCCTGGGGGCGGTGCCGGCCGGCGTCAAGGCGACGCCGCCTCCTCCTCCGCCAGCAGCCGCTCCGTCCTGCGCGGCTCCACGCGCAGCTGGATGACCCGCTCCTGGCTGTAGGTCACGGCCCCGGGGGGCGAACCCTTCGCCTTCCGCACGTACCGCGCGCGCGTCCACGCGACGTCGCACGTGGGCGCCCCGCGCGCGTCGCTGAAGTGCGCCGCCAGGTGGGCCGCGTCGAGCAGGGTCTCCTGGTCCGGCGCCTGCCCCTTGGCGACGCGGACGACGACGTGGGCGCCGGCCAGCCCGCGGGCGTGGAGCCAGGCGTCGTTGCCGCGCGCCACCCGGAGCGTCAGCGCGTCGTTCTCGGCGGCGCCGCGGCCGACGAGGATCGGCACGCCGGCGAGCGACCGGAAGGTGCGGTACGGCGGCGGCGCCTCGTCCCGGCGCCGCCGCGCGCCCGGGGCCGGCAGCGGCCGCGGCCCCGCCGACAGCGAACGCGCCTCGCGCTCGAGGCGCGCGAGCGCCTCGAGCGGCGCCGCGTCGACGGCGTCGAGGAGCGCGCGCAGCGCGGCCTCGCGCCCCCGCACCTCGGCGGCGCGGGCGGCCACCCGCTCCGCGCTCTCCACGATGCGGCGGTAGCGCCGGTAGTGGCGCTCCATGTTCTGCTGGGGCGAGAGCGCGGGGTCGAGCGCCACGGTCACCTCACGCGGCCCGGCGTCGGTCCACTCGGTGAGCGTCACGTCGCGCTGGCCCCGGCGCAGGAGGCGCAGGTTCTGCTTCAGGAGATCCGCGGCGCGCCGGTCGGCCTCGGCCGCCGGCACCCGCGCCGCCTCGTCCGCGAGCCGCTCGAGCGCCCGGCGCGCCCGCGCGAGCCCGGCGCGCAGCG
>DATIVK010000146.1:0-37140 GCA_035465955.1 Anaeromyxobacteraceae bacterium
GCTCCGCCTCCAACGCCGCCTCGATCAGCGCGCGCCAGGTCGGCTCGCCCCGCCCCCGCCCCTCGCCCGAGACCACGAGGTAGTCGCGCGCCCGCGTGAGCGCCACGTAGAGGAGGCGGCGCGACTCGGCCGCCGCCGCCCGGCGCTCCTCGGCGCGTGCCTCCTCGAGCGACGCGGAGGCCGTCCACTCCTCGCGCGCCGGCTCGAACCTCGCCACCGAGAGGCGGCCGTCCGGCCCGATCGCCGCGCGCCGCGCGTCGCTGCGCGGCCGCGCGCCGGCGTCCGGCACGAGGACGATCGGCCACTCCAGCCCCTTCGCCTGGTGGACGGTGACGAGCGCCACCGCGTCGCCCGGATCGAGATCCGCCTCCGGCTCCCGCGGCGGCCGCTCCGCCTGGCCGCGCAGGTGCGCCGCGAGCTCGGCGGCGGTCGCGCCCGCGGCGGCGAAGCGGGCCGCCAGCGCGAGCGCCTTCTCCACGTTCTGGAGCCTGCGCTCCCCGTCGGGCGCCGCGAGCAGGGCCGCGTCGAGGTCGAGGGCGTCCACCGCCCGCGCGAGCAGCTCCCCGACGGGGAGCCGATCCCGCGCCGCCCGGAGCGCGCGCCACGCGCCGAGGAAGCGCAGGAGCCGCTCCGCGCCGTCCGGCTCGCCGGCGACCGCCCGAAGCTCTTCGTCGTCGCGGCGCGGCAGCGACGGGAGCCCGAGCCGGGCGAGCCGCAGGAGCGCGCCGTCGGAGACGGCGCAGAAGGTCGAGCGGAGCAGCGCGGCCCAGGCGACCGCGTCCCCCGGCTCGGCCAGGCTGGCGAGCAGCTCGCCGAGGTCGCGCACCTCCGGCGCCTGGTAGAAGCCGCCGCCGCGCGCGAGCCGGCACGGCACGCCCGCCTCGCGCAGCGCGCGCTCGTAGACGGCCACCTGCGTCAGCCGGCGGAAGAGGATCGCGACGTCTCCGAAGCGGGGCGCCCGCGCCCGCTCGACGCCGTCCGCCCCCCGCTCCCGGACCTCGACCCCGGCGGCGCCGGAGACGAGCGCCCCGATCCGCGCCGCGATGGCCGCCGCCTCCCGCGCGCGCCGCTCGGCGGCGCTCCCCTCCTCCTCGTCGACGAGGAGCTCGCACGCGGTCGCGAGCCCGCCCTCGCGACGCGCGACGAGGGCGTCGCGCGGGGTGAACCGGATCTCGTAGGGGCGCGGCGCCCCCTCCCCCGGCTGCAGCGCCCGCGCGCTCACCGCGTTGGCGAGCGCCAGCACCCCCGGGACCGAGCGGTGGTTCTCGGCGAGCACGAGGACTCGCCCCCCGCCGCGCTCGAAGGCCTCGACGAGGCCGGCGAAGACCGCGACGTCGGCGCCGCGGAAGCGGTAGATCGACTGCTTGAGGTCGCCGACCGCGACGCGGACGGGCCCGTCGGGCGCGCCGGGCGCGGGGCCGCCGATGAGCTCGAAGAGCTCCTGCTGGACCTGGTTGACGTCCTGGTACTCGTCTACGAGGAGCGCCCGGTAGCGCCGTCGCAGCTCCGCGAGGAGCGGCGCGTCGGCGCGCAGCAGGTCGCGCGCGAGGACGAGCAGGTCGTCGAAGTCGACGGCGCGCTCGGCCCGCTTCCGCTCGCGGTAGCGCCGCTCCGCCTCGCCGACCAGCGCGCAGAGCGCGCGCTTCTGCGGCCCCGCGAGCGCCTCCGCGACGAGCCCCGGGAGCCGCTCCGCCGCGGCCTTGAGCGCCTCGCGCCGCTCGAGGAGCCGCTCGCCGTCCGACTTCGCCTTCCGCCACCCCTTGAGCGCGTCGGCGAGCGCGGCGAGCCTCGCGGCGGCGCCCGCGGTGAGCGCCCCCCCGGCGTCCTCCGGCGGGAGGGCCCCGCGCGCCGCCGCGAAGGCGTCGAGCGCGTTGCGGGCGCCGGCCGTCACCGCGTCGCCGCGCGCCTCCTGGAGCGCGTCGGCCGCGGCGAGCAGCGTCCGCCGGGCCTCCTCCGCCTCCTCCACGCGATCCGGCGCCGGCTCGGGCGGGCGCGCGTCGCCCCGCCACGCGCGGTCCCGGACCAGCCCGATCACCGCGTCGGCGAGCGCGCCCCGCCCCCCCGCGAGCCCCATCCCCGCGCAGAGCGCCGCCACGTCCTCGTCTCCACCGTCGAGGGCGGCGAGCACGGCCCCCAGCGCGGCCTCGCGAAGCCAGGACGACGCGCGCTCCTCCTCGGCCACCTCGAACTCGGGATCGAGCGCGGCCTCCACGGCGTGCTCCCGCAGGAGCCGTCCGCAGAAGCCGTGGATGGTCCCCACGGCCATCCGGTCGAGGGCCCCGAGCCGCTCGCCCCACGCCGCGGCGCCGGCGACGTCCCCCGCGGCGCGCGCGCGGCGGAGCCGCTCGCGCACGGCCGCCCGGAGCCGCTCGTCCAGCTCGGTGGCCGCCTTCTCGGTGAAGGTGATGGCCGCGAGCTCGCCCGCGTCACAGGGGGTGCCGAGCGCCTCCCCGCCCAGGAGCCGCACGCACAGCTCCACGAGCGCGGTGGTCTTCCCGGAGCCCGCCCCCGCGCTCACCGCCGTCGGGCCGGTGAGGTCGAAGAGCGCGAGCGCCGCCTCGCTCCAGGCGATCGACGGCGGCTGCGCCGGCAGGGGGGCGTCGGGAGGGGACGAGGGGAGCACGGGCGGGCCGAGCTTCGCATGTCGGGCCGACAGCGCGGCCTCGTTGGGGGCCTATCGGGTCCCACGCGATGGATCCAGACTTCGGGCTCCGGCGCGCTCCCGCGCCCCCTGAAAGGGCCACATCCCATGAACATCAAGATCGCTCTCCCCGTCGCGTTCGGCGCCCTCCTCGGGCTCGCCGCCCCCGCCACCGCCCAGATGCCCGGCGCGGGCCACCTCGAGCGCGCCAAGGCGAAGGCCGCAGAGACCGAGGCGAAGTCCGAGAAGGCCACCGAGGGCGCGCAGGGCAAGGCGGAGGCGGCCGCGACGAAGGCGCAGGAGAAGACGACCGCGGTGAGCCCGGAGGCCGGCGAGAAGGTCGGCGAGGCGAAGGAGGCCGGGAAGGCCAAGGCGACCGCCGCGAAGGCGAAGGCGGCCGAGGGCAAGGGCAAGGCCAAGGGGAAGGCGAAGCAGGCCGAGGAGAAGGCGAAGCCGGTCACCGACGCCGTGAAGGCCGCGACGACCCCCGCGCCCGCGGCGGCCGCTCCCGCGGCGGCGCCTGCACCGGCTCCTGCGCCCGCCCCGGCGCGTCCGGCGCCGCCCGCAGCGCCCGCGAAGTAGGCGCGCGAGGTCCCGGCGCCCTGCCTGCGCGGGGCGCCGGGCGAGCATTCCGGGGGTGGGCCGCGCCGGCCCTCCCCTTCACCCCTCCCGGCGTCCGCTGAGCTTCCGCCAGAGCGTGGCGCGGCCGATGCCGAGCCGCTTCGCCGCCGCCGTGTGGTTCCCGCCGCACTCCTCGAGCACCCGCCGGATGTGGGCCTGCTCCTGGGCGTCCCGCGCCGCCCGCAGGTCGATCGGCGCCTCCTCCCCCGCGCGCACGAAGAGCTCCGGCACCACCGCGCGGACGTCCGCCTCCTCGATCGCCGCCCCGGGACCGCGGGCGGCGAAGAGGACGGCGACCCGCTCGAGCACGTTCTCCATCTCGCGGACGTTGCCGGGCCAGTCGTGGCGCTCGAGGTGGGGCAGGAGGAGCGAGAGGGCCTTCGCGAGCGCCTCCGGCCGCTTGTGGCGCAGGAGGGCGCGGCGCAGCAGCTCCGGGGCGATGGCGGCCACGTCGCCGGGCCGCTCCCGGATCGGCGGCAGGTAGAGCGGGAGGATCTCGAGCCGGTAGAAGAGGTCCCGACGGAACTCGCCGGCGGCGACCGCCTTGCGGAGGTCGCGGTTGGTGGCCGCGACGACCCGGACGTCGACGGGGGTCGGATCGTTGGCGCCGAGGCGCAGGACCTGGCGCTCCTGCAGGACGCGCAGCAGGCGCGTCTGGAGCGTCAGCGGGACGTCGCCGATCTCGTCCAGGAAGATGGTCCCGGTGTGGGCCGCCTCGAAGAGCCCCGCGCGCCCGCCGCGGCGCGAGCCGGTGAACGCCCCCTCCTCGTAGCCGAAGAGCTCCGACTCGAGGAGCGTCTCGGGGAAGGCGGCGCAGTTGATCGCCACGAAGGGGCGGTCCCGGCGGCCGCTGGCGTTGTGGATCCCCTGCGCGAACAGCTCCTTCCCCGTGCCGCTCTCGCCCGTGATGAGGACCGTCGCGTCGGTCCGGGCGTACTGCTGGGCCAGGTCACGGACGCGGGCGAGCGCGGGCGACGTGCCGGCGATGCCCGCGAGCTCGTAGCGCGCGACGAACCGGCGCGGCCGGTGCTCGGACCGCAGGCCGCGGTCGAGGCGCTGGATCGTGCCGGCGTCGAGGCACGTGAGGATCGCCCCGGTCTGGACGCCGTGCTCGCGGATCGGCACGCGGTTGACCACCACCGTGCGCTTCCCGACCTGCATGACGGCCTCGGTCTCGGCGGCCCCCGTCTCGAGCACGCGCGCGAGGCCGAGGTCGGGCGCCGCCGCGGAGAGCCGGCGGCCGATCACCTCGCCCGGGACGACGCCGAGGAGCCGCTCCACGGCGGGGTTGGCGATCTCGACCCGCTCCTCGAGGTCGACGGCGACGACCCCGGCGTCGACGTGGCCGAGGATGGTCCGGAGCCGCTCGCGCCGCGCCTCCTCGCGCTGTACGACCTGCGCGACCTCGATGGCGCGCTCGAAGGTGTTGCCCACCGAGTCGGCGTCGTAGAGGAGGATCGACTTGAGCCCGGCCGCCTCGGCGACCTCGCAGACCGGGCCGGGGGCGATGATCACCTCGACCCCTCGCGCGGCGAGGTCGTCCACGCAGGCCCGCGCCTCCTCGGGGGAGAGGTAGGTGCGCATCTCCACCTGGAGGTCGCGCAGCACCTCACCCGCGCGCTCCAGCCCCTTCAGCAGGGTCCGGTAGTTGATCACCCCCACGTGGCGCGAGGTGGTGCGGGCGTGGATGAGCGCCTGGATGACGTCCAGCGCGGTCGATCGGACGAGGATGACCGGGACGTCGGCGTGCTCGCTCAGGTAGGCGCCGTTGGCGCCGGCGGCGACGAGGACGTCGGCGCGCTCCCCCTGCCGGGCGAGCTCCCGGCACGCGGTGAGCGCCTCCTCGTAGCTGGCCGGGAAGACGCGGACCACGGCGCGGTCCGCGTGCAGCGGCGCCACGGCCTCGAAGACCTGCCGAAGGCGGCTCTTGCTGAAGGCCCATACGACGGGCTTCCGGTCGTTCGGCATCGGTCACCACCGTCTCAGGCGCGAGCGGGGTTCGTCTCGCCGCCGATACGGCGCATGGTGCCCTACGCGGTCCAGCACTGCAATCCCTGCGCGGCTTTGCCCCGTCGATCCAGGCACTTGGATTCCTTTCGCCGACGACACCCCAATTTCGGCGCATCCGTTGCACTGCGTCAGTCAGGCACACGCAGGAAACGGACCGACGAAGACCGGAGCGCCGCAGAGTGGGACTCATTCACCAACCGTCAACGAAGGCCAGGGACGCGCAGCGCGCGTCGAGGTGACGTCCGTGGAGCCGACGCGCGCCATCTACTGGAACGTGGGGCACGGCGTGATCGCGCCGATGTACCTGCTCGTCGCCGCCGCCACGGCGGCCCTCGCGTGGGGCTTCGCGCGCCGGCTCCGGGTCTGGCGGCGCGGGAGGCCGGTCGATCGCCTCGACCACCCGTGGGCCCGCGCCGCCGAGGCGCTGCGCGCCGCCCTCGGCCAGCGGGCGGTGCTCCGGGCGCCGCGCCCCGGCGTCCCCCACGCCCTCTTCCTCTGGTCCTTCGCCGTCCTCTTCGCCGGGACGCTCCTCGTGATGCTCCAGGCGGACCTCTCCGAGCCCCTCCTCGGCCGGACCTTCCTCCGCGGCCGCCTCTACCTCGCCTTCTCCGCCGCGCTCGACCTGGCCGGGCTCGTCGCCCTCGGCGGGCTCGCCGCCCTCCTCGTCCGCAGGGTCCTCCTGCGCGGCCGGCTCGAGAGCCGGCGCGAGGACTGGGGGGTGCACGCGCTGCTCTTCGCCATCCTCGTGACCGGCTTCCTCGTCGAGGCGGTGCGCATCGCCGCGACCGAGCTGGGCGCCGCGCCCGCGCTCGCCCGCTGGTCCCCGGTCGGCGCCGCCCTCGCCCGGACGCTGCCGCCGATGGCGGCGGACACGGCGTCGGCGCTCCACCTCGCCCTCTGGTGGATCCACCTCGCCCTCGTCCTCGGGTTCGTCGCCGCCCTCCCCTGGACGAAGCTCCGCCACGCCGTCACCACGCCGCTCGGCCGGCTCTTCGCCGACCGCCGCCCGCGCGGGACGCTCGACACGCCCGACCTGGAGGCCGAGGGGGCCACCTTCGGCGCCTCGCGCGCCGTCGACCTCACCTGGAAGGACCTCTTCGACGCCGACGCCTGCACCGGCTGCGAGCGGTGCCAGCGGGCCTGCCCCGCGCACGCGACCGGCAAGCCGCTCTCCCCCCTGCGCGTCGTCCGGGAGATCGGCGCGGCCGCGGCCACCGCCCCGGAGGCGAGCCTCCTCGACGCGATCGGCCGGGACGCGATCTGGTCGTGCACCACCTGCTTCGCCTGCCAGGACGCCTGCCCCGCGTCGGTCGAGCACGTGCGCAAGGTCGTCGACCTCCGCCGCCACCTCGCCCTCATGGAGGGCGAGTTCCCCGGCGACGAGGTGCGGACGGCGGCCGGGAACGTCGAGGTCAGCGGCAACCCGTTCGGCTTCGCCCCGGCCACCCGCGCCGACTGGGCGGACGGCCTCGACGTGTCGGTGGCCGGCGACGGGAGGCCGGCCGACGTCCTCTACTTCGCGGGCTGCTACGCCTCCTTCGACCGGCGCAACCGGGAGGTCGCGCGGAGCTTCGTGAAGGTCTGCAACGCCGCCGGCGTCCGCGTCGCCATCCTCGGCAAGCGCGAGGGGTGCTGCGGCGAGCCCATCCGGAAGCTGGGCAACGAGTACCTCTTCCAGCAGTCGGCCCAGAAGGTGATCGACGCGATCCACGCGTCGGGGGCGAAGCAGGTCGTCACGACCTGCGCCCACTGCTTCGGCGCCCTCTCGCGCGACTACCTCGACCTCGGCCTCTCTCCGTCGGTCGAGCACCACACGACCTTCATCGCGCGGCTCGCCGAGGCAGGCCGGCTCTGGATGGACGCGGACGCCGCCCCGCTCGACTGCACCTTCCACGACTCCTGCTACCTCGGCCGCTACGCGGGCATCTACGACGCGCCGCGCGCGGTCCTCGCCGCGGCGGGGGCGCGCGTCGTCGAGATGGAGCGGAGCGGGGCGGACGCCGCCTGCTGCGGCGGGGGTGGCGGCCGGATCCTCGCCGAGGAGCGGCTGGGCAGCCGGATCAACGTGGCGCGGGCGGAGATGGCGCGCGCGACCGGCGCCCCCGTCGTCGTCGCGGCCTGCCCCTTCTGCCTGTCGATGCTGGAGGACGGCCTGAAGGCCGGCGGGGACGGCCCCCGAGTGAAGGACCTGGCGGAGATCGTCGCGGAGCGGATTGGAGGCTGAGATGCGGATCCTGGTTTGCGTGAAGCAGGTCCCCGACATGGCCGCGCGGTTCCGGCCGAACGGGGCGGGCACCTGGTACGGCGAGGAGGACCTCGTCTTCCGGATGAACGAGTACGACGAGAACGCGGTCGAGCAGGCGATCCAGGTGAAGGAGCGGCTCGGCGGGGCGCCGGAGGTCACCGCCCTCTCGATCGGGCCGGCGCGGGTCACCGAGGCGCTCCGGAAGGCCCTCGCGATGGGGTGCGACCGGGCCCTCCACGTGCCGGACGACGCGGCCGCGGAGCGCGACCCCTGGCAGATCGCGTCGATCATCGCGCGCGTCGCGCAGGATCGCGGCTTCGACCTCGTCCTCACCGGCATGCAGTCGCAGGACCGGGGCTCGGCGCAGGTCGGGCCGTTCGTCGCCGCGCTGCTGGGCTTCTCGTGCGCGACGACCGTCGTCGCGTTCGAGCTCGGCGACGGGCGCGTCCGGGTGAAGCGGGAGCTGGAGGGGGGCGCCCGGAGCGCGCTCGAGGTCGCGCTCCCCGCCGTGGTCACGTGCCAGCTGGGATTGAACGTCCCGCGGTACCCCACCCTCCCCAACATCATGAAGGCGAAGAAGAAGCCCCTCGACGCCGTCGCCCCGGGCGGCGAGCCGGCGGACGCGCGCGCCGCCACCGCCCGCTTCTTCGAGCCGCGCCGCCGCGCGGCGGGCCAGGTCATCGAGGGAGCGCTGGACGACGTCGCGGCGAGGCTCGCGACGATCCTCAAGGAGCGGGCGTCGGTCGCCTGAGCGGGAGCCACCATGAAGACCTTGCTCGTCTGCGAAGTGCGCGAAGGGAAGCTGCGGGAGTCCTGGGGAGAGCTGCTCGCCTTCGCCGGGGCGCTCGGCGGGGAGCGGGAGCTCCTCCTCATCGGCGACGAGGGGCTCGCGCCGGCGGTGACCGGGCGGCTCTGGGTCGCGCCCCCCTCTCCGCGCGGCGAGTTCGATCCGGCCTGGCACCAGGCGGCCGTCCTCGAGGCCGCGCGCCGGGCCGAGGCCGACCGGATCGCCTTCGTCCACTCCTCCTGGGGCTGGGACGTCGCCCCCCGGGTCGCCGCCGGGCTCGGCGCCGCGCAGGTCTCCGACGTCGTCGCGATCGCCGAGGGCGGCTTCGAGACGGGCTGCTGCAACGGGAAGATGCGACGGATCGTGGCGCCGAGGACGGAGCGGGTCGTGGTCACGATCCAGCCGGGCGCCTTCCCGGCCCGCGGGGGCGCGGAGGGGACGCCGGCGATCGAGCGGATCGCCCCGGCGTACCGGCCCGACGGCGTGACCTTCACCGGCTACGAGGCGGCGGCGCCCCGCGGCGTCGACCTCGCGCGCGCGCCGGTGATCGTCAGCGCGGGGCGCGGCGTCGGGAAGAAGGAGAACGTCGAGATCGTCGCCGCCCTCGCGAAGGCCCTCGGCGGCGAGCTCGGGGCCAGCCGGCCGGTCGTGGACGCGGGCTGGGTCGATCACGGGCGGCAGGTCGGGACCACCGGGCAGACGGTGGCGCCGAAGCTCTACGTCGCCTGCGGCATCTCGGGCGCCATCCAGCACCTCGCCGGGATGAAGCGGGCCGAGTTCGTCGTCGCGATCAACAAGGACAAGGACGCGCCCATCGGCGAGGTGGCCAACGTCCTCGCCGTCGGCGACCTCGTCCAGCTGCTCCCGGCGATCACGGCGAGGCTGCGGCGATGAGCGCCCCGGCCCTCCCCGTCCCGGCGCTGCCCCCCGCGGCCAACGACGCCCGCGGCCCGGAGCTGCCGTTCCGCACGGTCCCGGAGCTGCTCCGCCGCCAGGCGGCGGCGCTCGGCGGCCGGACCGCGCTCCAGTACCGGAAGCAGGGGGCGTGGGTGACGCTCTCCTACGCCGCCTACTACGACCGGGCCCTGATGGCCGCCCGCGGCCTGTCGCGCGTCGGCATCCGCCCCGGGGACCGCGTCGCGATCCTGTCGGAGAACCGCTCCGGCTGGGTGATCGCCGACATGGGGATCCTCGCCGCGGGCGCGGTGACCGTCCCGATCTACCCGACCAACACGCCCGAGCAGGTCGCGTACGTGATCGAGCACTCGGGCGCGCGCGTCGTCTTCGTCTCGAGCCGGGCCCAGTACGCGAAGCTGGTCGCCGTCCGCGACCGGATCCCCGGCGTCCTCCTCGCCGTCTCGTTCGAGCGGTTCCTCGGGGACCCGGCGCTGCCGCTCTGCACCTTCTACCAGCTCTCCGAGATCGACCACCCGATCACCCCCGAGGAGCGGACCGGGCTCGAGGCGGGGATCGACCGCGTCGACGCGCAGGACGTCGCGACCGTCATCTACACCTCGGGGACGACCGGCGTGCCCAAGGGCGCGACGCTCACGCACCGGAACCTCGTCGCCGGCGCCTGGCTCGGCCGGCGCCACGTGCCCCAGCTCGGCGATCGCGAGGTGATGCTGAGCTGCCTGCCCCTCAGCCACGTGCTGGAGCGCGTGGACGGCTACTACATGACCCTCGCGTACGGCTGCACCCTGGCCTTCGCGGACAGCATCGAGAAGGTCCCGGAGAACATGCGGGAGGTGCGGCCGACGGTCATGTTCGGCGTGCCCCGGCTCTTCGAGAAGATCCACGCCCGCATCTTCGCGGAGGTCGGCCGCGCCCCGGGCCTGAAGCGCCGCCTCTTCCGCTGGGCGGTGGCCGTGGGGCGGGCCCACGTCCGGGCGCGCTACGTGGAGCGGCGCCGCTCCCCCTGGCTCGGGCTCCCCCAGCGGCTCGCCGACCGGCTGGTCTTCGCGACCCTCCGCGAGCGCTTCGGCGGGCGCGTGAAGGCCTTCGTCTGCGGCGGCGCGCCGCTCGACCCGGCCATCAACGAGTTCTTCTGGGTCGCGGGGCTCCCGATCCTCGAGGGCTACGGCCTGACGGAGACGTGCTCCGCGGTGACGCTCAACACGTTCGACGCGGTCCGCTTCGGCTCGGTCGGGCGCCCGCTTTCCCACGCCGAGGTCCGGACCGACGCCGACGGGGAGCTCCTCGTGCGCGCCCCGCAGGTCATGCGCGGGTACGAGCGGGACCCCGCGGCGACGGCGGAGGCGATCGGCGACGGCTGGCTCCGGACCGGCGACGTGGGGCGGATCGAGGACGGCTTCGTCTTCATCACCGACCGGAAGAAGGAGCTGATCATCACGGCGGGCGGGAAGAACATCGCCCCCCAGCACGTGGAGGCCGAGCTGAAGCGCGACCGGTTCGTCTCGCAGGCCTTCGTGCACGGCGATCGGCGCCCCTACCTGACGGCGCTCCTGGCGCCCAACGTCGAGCGGCTCGTCGAGTGGGCCCGCGAGCACCGGATCGCCTGGGTGGACGTGGACGACCTCGTCATCAACGACGCCGTCGTCTGCCACATGACCGCGCGGGTCGCGGCGGTGAACGCCCGGCTCGCGCCGTACGAGCAGGTGAAGCGCTTCGTCCTCCTGCCGCGGGAGTTCTCGCTGGAGGCGGGGGAGCTCTCCCCGGCCCTGAAGATGCGGCGCCGGGTCATCTACGAGAAGCACCGGGAGAAGTTCGAGCAGCTGTACGCGGACGCGGGCTGAGCCCGCGCTGAAGGGACGACACCACATGGAACGAATCGAGAAGGTGGCGGTGCTGGGCGCCGGGGTGATGGGCGGCACGATCGCCGCCCACCTGGCGAACGCGGGGCTGGACGTGCTGCTCCTAGACGTCGTGACGCCGAGCCTCGACGCGCTGAGGGCCGTGAAGCCGGCGGCGCTCTTCGTGCCCTCGGCCGCCGCGCGGATCCGGGTCGGCACGTTCGCCGACGACGCCGCGCGGCTGCGCGACCGGGACTGGGTGATCGAGGTCGTCGTGGAGCGGATGGACGTGAAGAGGAAGCTCCTCGCCGAGACGGTCGCGCCGAACCTGGGGCCCGCCGCGATCCTCACCACCAACACGAGCGGCCTGTCGGTGAACGCGCTGGCCGAGGCGCTGCCGGAGCCGCTCCGCCGCCGCTTCCTCGTCACCCACTTCTTCAACCCCCCGCGCTACATGCGGCTCCTCGAGATCGTCGCGAGCCGCCACACCGACCCGGCCGTCGTCGCCGGGATGGCGGAGTTCCTCTCCCGCCGCCTCGGCAAGGGGATCGTCTTCGGGAAGGACACGCCCAACTTCATCGCCAACCGGATCGGCGTCTACTCCATCTGCAACGCCGTCCGGCACATGCTCGACCTCGGCCTCACCGTCGAGGAGGTGGACGCCGTCGCCGGGACGGCCACGGCGCGCCCGCGCAGCGCCGCCTTCGGCACGGCCGACCTCGTCGGCCTCGACACGCTCCGGCACGTCGCCGCCAACTCCTTCGAGCTGCTCCCCGGCGACGACGAGCGGGACGTCTTCCGGCTGCCCCCCTTCGTCGACGCGATGGTCGAGCAGGGGCTCCTCGGGAACAAGGCGAAGGCGGGCTTCTTCAAGAAGGTGAAGGGGCCCGACGGGACGGCGCGGCTCCAGCTGGATCCGGGGACCGGCGGCTACGTCCCGACGACGCGGCCGAAGCTCGCCTCGGTGGAGGCCGCGAAGGGGATCGACGACCCCGCGGCGCGCCTGCAGGCGGTCCTCGCCGGCTCCGACAAGGCCGCCCAGTTCGCCTGGCGGAACCTGCGCGACACGCTCCTCTATGCGTTCAAGCGGATCCCGGAGATCGCCGACGACGTCGTGAACGTCGACAACGCGATGCGCTGGGGCTTCAACTGGGAGCTCGGCCCCTTCGAGATGCTCGACGCCATCGGCGTGGCCCGCTTCGTGGAGCGGGCGGTTGCCGACGGCGTGGCGGTGCCGCCCGCCCTCCGCGCCATCGAGCGGTTCTACCGGGTGGATGGCGCGGCGAGGCGGTTCACGGCCCTCGACGGCTCCGGAGAGCGGGAGGTGCCGCGTCCCGCGCGTGCCTTCGACCTCGCCCTGCTCAAGCGGAACGGCGCCCTCATCGAGCGGACCCCGGGCGCCTCGATCCTCTCCCTCGGCGACGGCGTCCTCGGCCTCGAGTTCCACACCAAGATGAACGCGATCGGCGGCGACGTCCTCGCGACGATCGTGAAGGCCGTGAAGCGCGCCGAGGCGGAGGGGGTGGCCCTCGTCGTGGCCAACCAGGGGCCCGCCTTCTCGGCCGGCGCCAACCTCGCGCTCCTCGCCGCCGGCGTGGCCGAGGGGGCCTGGGACGAGATCGCCCTCATGGTCCGCAACTTCCAGAAGGCGACGATGGCGCTGAAGCTCTCCCGGGTCCCGGTCGTCGCGGCGCCGCACGGCCTCGCCCTCGGCGGCGGCTGCGAGGTCTGCCTCCACAGCGCGGCGCTCAACCCCCACGCCGAGACCTACATGGGGCTCGTGGAGGTCGGCGTCGGCCTCCTCCCCGCCGGCGGCGGCACCAAGGAGCTGGCGCTCCGCGCCGTCGCCCTCGCCGACCAGTACGAGACCGACGTCTCGCCCTTCGTCTTCAAGCACTTCCTGCAGATCGCCACGGCGCGGGTCAGCGCCAGCGCCGCCGAGCTCGCGTCGATGGCCTGGCTGCGCCCGGGCGACGCCTTCACCATGAACTCCGACGAGCTGATCCACGACGCGAAGCAGCGCGCCCTGGCCCTCGCCGGGAACTACCGCCCCCCGGCGATGGCCACCGAGGTCCGCGCGCCGGGCCGGAGCGTCGCCGCCAGCATCCGGACGCAGCTCTGGAACCTGCGCGAGGGCGGCTTCATCAGCGAGCACGACGAGAAGATCGGGAGGAAGGTCGCGGAGGTCATCACCGGCGGCGACGTGCCGGCGGGGACCCCCGTGACGGAGGCGTACCTGCTCGACCTCGAGCGCGAGGCGTTCCTGAGCCTCTGCGGCGAGCGCCGGACGCTCGAGCGGATCCAGCACATGCTCAAGAAGGGCAAGCCGCTCCGCAACTGAGGGCGAACTCACGCAAGGAGAACGACGAATGCCAGCCGCATACGTGCTCGCCGCCTACCGGACCCCCGGGACGCGCGCGAAGAAGGGGAAGCTCAAGGACGTGAGGCCGGACGACCTCGCGGCCGCCGCCCTCCGGGGGCTGCTCGGGAAGACCGCCGTCGATCCGAAGGAGATCGACGACGTGATCCTGGGCTGCGCCTTCCCCGAGGGGGAGCAGGGGATGAACGTCGCCCGGATCGCCGCCCTCAAGGCGGGGCTGCCGGTCGAGGTCCCCGCCCAGACGCTCAACCGGTTCTGCTCCTCGGGGCTGCAGGCGATCGCCTCCGCCGCGGAGCGGATCATGGCCGGGTTCGCCGACTGCGTCGTCGCCGGCGGCACCGAGAGCATGACGGCGGTCCCGATGGGCGGGGGGAAGTTCAGCGCCAACCCCGGGCTCGCCACCTCGTGGCCCGAGGCCTACGCGTCGATGGGGATCACCGCCGAGATCGTGGCGGCGCGGTACGGCGTCTCGCGGGAGGATCAGGACGCCTTCGCCGCGGAGAGCCACCGGCGCGCGGGGGCGGCCATCGCGGCGGGGCGCTTCGCCGCCGAGATCGTGCCGGTCGAGGCGGAGTCCTGCGCCCTCGTGGACGGGAAGCTGCGGACCTCGCGGGAGACCGTGACGATCGACGACGGCGTCCGCAAGGAGACCACCGCCGAGGGGCTCGCGAAGCTCAAGCCGGTCTTCAAGGCGAACGGGAGCGTGACGGCCGGCAACTCCTCCCAGACGACCGACGGCGCCGCGGCGACCCTCGTCGTGTCCGAGGCGTTCCTGAAGCGGACCGGCGCGACCCCGCTCGCACGCTTCGCCGCGTTCGCGGCGCGCGGGGTGGCGCCGGAGGTGATGGGCATCGGGCCGGTCGTCGCGATCCCCGCGGCGCTCCGGCTGGCGGGGGTCGCGCAGGCGGACGTGGCGGCGTTCGAGCTGAACGAGGCCTTCGCGGCCCAGTCGATCGCCTGCGTCCGGGAGCTGGGGCTCGATCCGGCGCGGGTGAACCGGAACGGCGGCGCGATCGCGCTGGGCCACCCGCTCGGCTGCACCGGCGCGAAGCTGACGGCGACGCTCCTGCACGAGCTGCAGCGGACCGGGGAGCGGTACGGGGTCGTGTCGATGTGCGTGGGCGGTGGAATGGGCGCAGCAGCCATCTTCGAGAGCATGGGGAGCCGGTCATGAGCAACGTGGCAGCGAAGGTCGAGACGCAGCGGGCGGCGGAGGCGGCGCGGGGGGCCGGGTGGCTGGCGGCCGAGGCGACGAAGGACGAGGTCTTCACGCCGGAGGACTTCGACGAGGCCCAGCGGCAGATCGGCGCCGTCACCGAGCAGTTCGTGGCGGAGCAGGTGGTGCCGCGCCAGGAGCGGATCGAGGCGCACGACTACCCGGTGGTGGTCGAGCTGCTCCGTGAGTGCGGGAAGCTCGGCCTGCTCATGATCGACGCTCCCGAGGAGTACGGCGGGCTCGAGCTCGACAAGGCGACGAGCATGCTGGCGGCGGAGAAGATGGCCGCCTCGGGCTCCTTCTCCGTCACCTACGCCGCCCACACGGGGATCGCGACGCTGCCGCTCGTGTACTACGGGACGCCCGAGCAGAAGGAGCGGTACCTCCGGCGGATCATCTCCGGGGAGTGGGCGGGGGCCTACTGCCTCACCGAGCCCGACTCCGGCAGCGACGCGCTGGGCGCGAAGACCGTCGCGACCCTCGCGCCCGACGGGAAGCACTGGATCCTGAACGGGACGAAGCAGTTCATCACCAACGGCGCCTTCGCCGACCTCTTCACGGTCTTCGCCAAGGTGGACAAGGAGCACTTCACCGCCTTCCTGGTGGAGCGCACCTTCGAGGGGGTGAAGATCGGCGCCGAGGAGAAGAAGCTCGGCATCAAGGGCTCCTCCACCACCCAGGTGATCCTCGACGACGCGAAGGTCCCCGTGGAGAACGTGCTCGGCGAGATCGGCAAGGGACACAAGATCGCCTTCAACGTCCTGAACGTCGGCCGCTTCAAGCTCGGGGCCGCCGTGACCGGCGCCGCGAAGCACGTCTTCGGTGAGGCGACGAGGTACGCCAACCTCCGCAAGCAGTTCGGCACCCCCATCGCCCGCTTCGGCGCCATCCAGGAGAAGGTCGCCGACATGGCGGCCGGCATCTTCGCGGCCGAGTCGCTCGTCTACCGGCTCGCGGGGCTGCTCGACGGCCGGCTCGCGACGGTGCCGAAGGGGACGCCCGACTACTACGAGGCGTACCAGCGGGGGATCGAGGAGTTCTCCATCGAGTGCGCCATCGCGAAGGTCTTCTGCAGCGAGGTGCTCGCCCAGGTCGTGGACGAGAACGTCCAGGTCCACGGCGGCTACGGCTTCATCCAGGAGTACCCGGCCGAGCGCCACTACCGGGACGAGCGGATCAACCGGATCTTCGAGGGGACCAACGAGATCAACCGGCTCCTGATCCCGGCCACCCTCCTCCGCCGCGCGATGAAGGGGGAGATCCCGCTCCAGCGCGAGGTGATGAAGGCCTTCGAGGCGGTGATGTCCCCCGGCGGCGAGGAGGTCGATCCCTCCCTCCCGTTCGCCGCGGAGAAGGCCGCCCTCGCCAACCTCAAGCGGGCCTTCTTCGTCGTGGCCGGCGCGGCGGCGCAGCGGTTCCGCGAGGCGATCAAGGACGAGCAGGAGGTGCTGCTGGCGATCGCCGACGTCGTGATCCAGATCTTCGCGCTCGAGAGCGCCGTGCTCCGCGCCGAGAAGATCCAGCCCGGCCTCTCCGAGGCGCGCCGCGCGGCCGTCGCGGCGGCGGTGAAGGTCGCGGCCTTCGACGGCATCGAGCGGGCCGGCGCGGCGGCGAAGCGGGCCGCCTTCTACGTCGCGGAGGGGGACGAGCTCACCATGCTCCTCGGCGGCATCCGGCGCTTCACGAAGTACGACGCCTCCGGCCTCCTCGCGGCGAAGCGGACGCTGGCGAGCCAGGCCCTCGAGACCGAGCGCTACCCGTTCCAGGCGTAGCGCGCGGAGCGGCCCCGGGCAGGCCGAGTTCGAGCCATGAGCGACCCTCTCTTCCAGCCGATCCGCGTCGGGGGGCTTCACCTCACGAACCGGATCGTCATGCCGGCCATGCACCTCCACATGGCCCGCGACGGCGACGTCACCGATCGCCTCCTCGCGTTCTACGCCGAGCGCGCCCGCGGCGGCGCGGGGCTCGTCACGGTGGGCTACGCGACGGTCGACGACCGCGCCGGGACGCCGGCCCACCTCGGCGCGCACCGCGACGCCTTCGTGCCGGGGCTGGCGCAGCTCGCGGCGACGATCCACGCCGGCGGCGCCCGCGCGGCCGTGCAGCTCAACCACGCGGGGCGCTACGCCCACTCCAGCCACCTGCGCGGCGGTGGGCCCGTCGCCCCCTCCGCCATCGCCTCGCGGCTGACCGGCGAGACCCCCCACGCCCTCGACGAGGAGGAGATCGCCGGCGTCCTCGCCGCCTTCGGCGCCGCGGCGCGGCGCGTGAAGGAGGCCGGGTTCGACGCCGTGGAGGTCCTCTGCGGGACCGGCTACCTCGTGAGCGAGTTCCTCTCGCCCCTCACCAACCGGCGGACCGACGCCTGGGGCGGCTCCTTCGAGGGGCGGAGCCGGTTCGGCCTGGAGGTCGTGCGCGCGGTCCGCGCGGCGGTGGGCCCGGCCTTTCCGGTCCTCGCGCGGGTCAACGGGCTCGAGGGGATGCCGGGCGGGACGCCGCAGGCGGAGCTGCTCGAGTTCGCCGCCCGGCTCGTCGCCGAGGGGGTCGACATGCTGGGCGTCAACGTCGGCTGGCACGAGTCGCGGCTGCCGCAGCTCACCGGCGAGGTCCCCCGCGGCGGCTTCGCCCACCTGGCCCGCGCCGTGAAGGAGCGGGTCGCCGTGCCGGTGGCCGCCAGCCACCGGATCAACGACCCGGGCGTCGCCCGGGCCCTCGTCGGCGGCGGCGCCTGCGACCTCGTCGCGATGGGGCGCGCGCTGATCGCGGATCCCTTCCTCCCCGAGAAGGCGCGGAGCGGCCGCGAGGCCGACGTCGTCCACTGCGTCGCCTGCGGGCAGGGCTGCTTCGACCGGGTGCTCGCGATGCGGCCGGTGGAGTGCCTCGCGAACCCGGTCGCCGGGCACGAGGAGGAGCGGGCGCCCCGCCGCGCGAAGGCGCCGCTCCGCGTCCTCGTGGCCGGCGGCGGCGCGGCCGGGATGAGCGCGGCCATCGCCGCGGCCGATCGTGGGCACGAGGTCGTCCTCTACGAGGAGGGCGACCGGCTCGGGGGCCAGCTCCACCTCGCGGGCGCGCCGCCGGGGCGCGGCGAGTTCGCGGTCCTCGCCCGCGATCTCGCGCGGCAGGTGGCGCTCCGCGGCGTCCGCGTGGTCCTCCGACGCGCCGTCGACGATCGGGTCCTCAGGCAGGAGGGGCCCGGGGCGCTCGTCATCGCGACGGGCGGGCTCCCGCTCGCGCCGCCCATCCCCGGCGCCGACCTGCCGCACGTCGTGCAGGCCTGGGAGGTGCTCGCGGGGCGTGCGCAGGCGGGGGCGCGGACCGTCGTGGTCGGGGGCGGCGCCGCGGGCGTCGAGACCGCCCTCTTCCTCGCCGCGCAGGACGCGGCGCGCCGGGTCACCGTCGTCGAGCAGGCGGCCGACCTCGGCCGCAACCTCGGCCGGACGACGCGTTGGACGATGCTCGCGGACCTCGAGCGGCGCGGCGTCGAGGTGCGCACGGACGCGCGCGTGCTGGCGATCGACGCCGCCTCCGTCCGGATCGAGGTCCGAGGGCGGGAGGAGCGCCTGGCCGCGCAGACGGTGGTGCTCGCGGCCGGGACGCGCTCCCTCGACACCCTCCGGGTCGTCGCGTACGGGCGCGGCGTCCCCTTCCGCGTGGCGGGCGACGCCGCCCGGGTCGGGACGGCGCTCGAGGCGATCCACCAGGGGTTCGACGCGGGGGCGGCGGTCGTGCTTTCATCCGCCGCCCATGATCCCTGACGTCGTCGCGGCCCTCCGCTGCCCGCTCTGCCGGGGTCCGCTCGCCGAGGGGGAGCGCGGCCTCCGCTGCGCGTCCGGCCACGCGTTCGACGCCGCGCGCCACGGGTACGTGAGCTTCCTCGTCGGGAGGCCGAGCGGCCTCGTCGGCGACGACGCCGACATGGTGGCCGCGCGCGTCCGGGTCCTCGAGGCGGGCCACTTCGATCCCCTGGCCGCGGCCCTCGCCGCCGTCGCCTCGGCCGACGGGGCCGGCGAAGGGCTCGTCGTGGACGTCGGCGCGGGGACCGGCTGGTACCTCGCGCGCGCCCTCGACGCGTCGCCCGGCGCGGCGGGGCTCGCCGTCGATCTCTCCAAGTTCGCGGCCCGCCGCGCGGCGCGCGCCCACCCGCGCGCCGCCGCCGCGGTGGCCGACGCCCGCGCCCCCCTCCCCCTCGCGGACGGCTGCGCGCGCCTCGTCCTCGACGTCTTCGCGCCGCGGAACGGCCCCGAGCTGCGCCGGATCCTCCGCGACGACGGCCTGCTCGTCGTCGTGACGCCGGCGCCCGAGCACCTCGCGGAGCTGCGCGGCGTCCTCGGGCTGCTCGAGGTGGATCCGGAGAAGGAGCGGCGCGTCGCCGACGCCCTCGGCCCGTGGTTCGAGCGCGCCTCCTCGACGCCGATCCGCTGGACGATGCACCTCTCTCGCGCCGACGTGCTCGCGCTCGCGAAGATGGGCCCCTCGGCCCGCCACGTCGGCGCGGAGGCGCTCGCGGCCCGCGCGGCCGGGCTTCCCGAGCCCGCCGCGGTGACCGCGTCGGTCGTCGTGGAGCGCTGGAGGCCACGGTAGGCGGCCGCCTCCGCCCCTCAGTCCTCCCCCTCCTCCACCTCCGCGACCCCCTGCGCCCGGCAGACGGCGCCCCAGTCGCAGTGATCGCAGTCGCGGGAGACGATGGGGAAGCGGCCGGCGCGGGCCTGCTCGACCACCCCGAGGATCGAGCGCTCCAGCGCGGGGCCGAGCGGGCCGGCCGCCAGCTCCGTCGCGTCGCCGGTGAACGGCTCGAGCCGCTCGGCGTCGCGCAGCAGCGCGAGCGTCGCGCCCAGCGCCTCCCGCCCCGGCAGCTCGCGCGCCGCGGCGGCGAGGTAGACGGGGATCTGGAAGCTCGTGACCCCGAAGGCCTCCGGGTCGAGGAGGGCCCGCCGGTCCTTGCTCGCGCGGGAGTTCTTGTAGTCGATGACGAGCAGCCGCCGGCCGTCGGCGTCGACGCGGTCGATGCGCCCCTGGACCGCGACCACCGCGCTCCCTTCGCCGAAGCGGAGCGGCGGCCGCCCCGAGTCGCCGCCGAAGCGGTGTTCGAGCAGCCGCGGCACGCAGCCGTCGGCGTCGCGCGCCTCGGCCTCCACCCAGCGCAGCAGCCGCGCCTCCACCGCGCGGCGCCGCGCGCGCCAGACCGCGGGATCGCCCGTCCGCCCCGCGCGCTCGAAGCCGGCGAAGATCTCCCTCGCCACCGCGAGCGCCTCCTCGCGATCCGCGTCTCCCCCCGTCGGCGGCCACGCGCCGCGGGCCACCCTCTCCCCGACGAAGCGCTCGAGGGCTGCGTGGAGCAGGCTCCCCTCGTCGCGGAGGTCGATGTCGACGCCGGCCGCCTCGCGGCGCGGGAGCCCCACGCCGAGCGACAGGAAGAGCCGGTACGGGCAGCGCGCGTACTCCTCGAGCTGCGTCGGCGTCCACTCCGCCGGGAGGCAGGGCGCGAGGTCCGCGGGCGGCGCCACCCCCGCGTGGCCGGCCGGCTCCCGTCGATCGATCGCCGCGCGCCGCTCCGCCTCGATGCGCCCCCGCGCGAACGCGCTCCGGAGCCGCTCGTCGAGCGCGTCGGCCGGGTCGGAGGAGCCGCCGGCGCGCGACCACCGTGCGGCGGCGCGCAGGGCCTCGCGGGGAGAGCGGGGGCGTCCGGCCGGCTCCGGCGCGGGTCCATCCGGCGGCGCGACCCCCGCCGCCGCGAGCCCCTGCTCGACGAGGGGCGCGAGGGGGCCGTCCTCCGCGCGCCAGGCGACGGCGAGCGCCTCGCGGCCGACGCCGGCCGCGCAGAGCGCGCGGTGGCGCCCCTCGGCGCGCCGCGACGCGGAGGTGGCCACGGCCTGACGGCGCAGGTGGGCGCAGAGCGCCTGGCGCTCGGGCTCGCGCAGGAGCGGCTCGGGCGGCGCCGGCGCCGGGAAGCGGGCGCGGCTGCAGCCGACGAGGATCGCGCCGCGCGCCGTCTCCCCGGGGGCGTCCTCGAGCCCGAGCAGCTCCACCGCACCCCCGAACGGCTCCTCGGCCGGGGGCAGGGACGCGGCGCCGAGCGCCGTGTCGAGCGCGGAGAGCCACTCGGCGCGCGAGAGCGTGTCGCCGCCCCGCCCGAGGTGGGCCTGTGCGCGCGCCACCTCCTCGGCCGCGTCGAGGACCCTCCCGAGGGCCGCGAGGTCGCGCGCGGCGAGCGCCGGCTCCGCCCGCCCCGCCCGCCGGCGGATGCCGGCCGAGTCGACGAACGCCGCGAGCCGTGCGGCGTGGCGGCGCGCGGTCGCCGGCTCGTCGAGCGGAGCGAGGAGCGCGCGCAGCCGCTCGAGCCGGTCGGCGGCGCGGCCGAGCCCTGCCCGCTCGCGTCCGCCGCCCGCGCCGAGGGCGCCGGCGCCGCGCCGCAGCGCCTCGACGGGCCCGGCGCGGCCGTCGAGCGCCCCCGCGCGTTCGAGGAGGGCGGGGAGCCGCTCCACCGGATCGCCCAGCGAGAGGTAGGCCGAGCTCCCGAGCCGCTCGGCGGCGCGGCGCGAAGCTCCCCCCGCCGCGCCCAGCGCGTCGCGCAGGAGCCGGACCACCGGCACGGCGGCGAGCGGCGTGCCGCGCCCCACGGCGAGCGGGATGCCGGCCTCCGCGAAGGCCCGCGAGAGCCTCGCCGCGTCGCCGGCCGGCGAGGGGGAGATCACGCGGATCTCGTCGGGAGGCATCCCCCGCTCGATCCACTCGGCCGCGACGGCGGCCACGGCGCGCGCCTCCGCCCCCTCTCCCGACGCGCAGATCGCCCGCACGCTCGCCTCCCCGGGCGGCGGCCGCGCCTCGCCCCCCGCCATCGCCGTGAGCAGCGCGGCGACGTGGGGCGCGCGCGACGGATCGCCCGCGCCGTCGAGGTGCAGCTCGAAGCTCCGCGCCGCGGCCAGCTCGTGGAGCGACTCGAGGCGGCGCGCGAGCGGCTCGGCCGCCGCCGTCGCGGCCGGCAGGTCCGAGAGGTGCGGCAGGTGCACCCGGACCGCCCCGGCGCGTGCCGCGAGCGCGCCGAAGAGCTCCCACTCGGCGGGACCGAGCGCGGCGAAGCCGTCGAGGAGGAGCAGCGAGACGTCGGCCGTCTCGGGCACGGTCACGCGCCGCCGCGCGGCGTCGGCGGCGGCTCGAAGCGCGCCCGCCCGGTCCAGCAGCCCCCGCTCCTCGAGCACGCGCTCCCACGCGCCGAGCGCGGTCCCCAGCGAGGTGAGCCGCGCCCGCGCAGCGCCGTCGAGCGTCCGCGCCGCCGCCAGGACGTCCGCGGCGGCGACCTCCCCGCGCCGAAGCTCGCCGAGCGCGGCGTGGAGCGACGCGGCCAGCCCGTCCGCGGGCGAGAGCGCCCCCAGGCGGCCGCCCGCGGCGCGTCCCGCCTCCGCGGCGAGGAGCCGCTCGCCGACCGGGCCGAGGATGGGGCGCCGATCGCCCGACGCGGCCACGAGCCCCGCCGCGAGCGCGTCGAAGGTCGTGGCCGGCCTGCCGAACAGGACCCCCTCCTGCGCCTCGAAGAGCCGGCGCGTGACGCGGCTCGCGCGCAGCGCCGTCGGGACGAGGCAGAGGAGGGACACGCCCGGAACGTACGCGAGGGGGCTGACGCGGTGGCAAGCCCACGAAGGGCTCGCCGCTTACGCGTCAGGGATCTCGAAGCGTCGTTGGAGGTGCCTCAGCGCGTTGAATGGGATCGCCTTGTCGTGCTGGAGCCGTCCGACGACGATCCCCGGCGCGACGCGATGCCTCTCGGAGAAGCCCTCGATGATGGGAGAGGAGAACGCGCCGCCGTCCTGGAGCTCGCGGTATGCGTCGTCGGGGACGAGCATGCGCTGCGCGAAGCGATCAGCCTCTCGCTCCTCGGCGCCACCGTCTCGCCCGCCCTCGAGGAAGACCTCCTTCTTCTTGTGGAGGAGGATGTGCCCCGCCTCGTGAAAGAAGGTGAACCAGAGATGGTCTTCGGTCTTGTGCCTGTCGCTGAGCTGAACCAGGGCCTTCGATGGAGTCAGCCACCGGGTCACACCCGAGGCCCGGCAGCCGCCGACCTCGCGCACGAGGACGAGCGCCACTCCGACGGAGGCACAGGATGCTCGCAGCTCGTCCATCGCCTCGCGGACCGGCCGCCTCGTGAGCGGCACGGCGTCCCTCAGGACCTCCAGGAATCGCTCCGCCACGTATGGCTCCGTCTTGACCGCCTGCGCGGCCCGCTCTCCCAATCGAAGCCAGGCGGCCGTCGCGCCCACGTCGCACTCGAACTTCCCCGAGCGCCTGAACGCAGCCTGCGGCGAGGCGTAGACCTCCTCCCACGCCTTGGTGCTCGCGACGCCGAAGAAGCGGAGGAGCTCGCCGACCTGCTCTGCCTTCTCACTGCAGGGGCGAACCGCGCCTGCCTTGATCAGCTCGCGAACGGGGAGCTTCGTGAGCCACGCAACCCGCTTCCCCTGCTCCTTCTCGGCGCGCTGGCGCGCAAGCCACGCCTGGAAGTGCTGCTCCCGAGCGAGCCAGAAGTCCGCGGGCATCCCGAGAGCGCGCTCCAGCTTGAGGGCCGTGTCGGGAGTGATCGACGACTTCCCCTTCGCGATCTCGTTCACCGCCTTGGCGGTGAGCCCCATCCGCTCGGCCAGCTCGTTCTGAGCCATGCCACGCTGAGCGAGGAGGTCCTGGAGCGTCCCGCCTGGAGGCGAAACCCTGCGCGGTCGGTAGCGGTTCACGATCTCAGCCATGGTAGTCCTCCACCCCGAGGATTCGGACTGCCGTCACCAGGCGCCAGTCGAGCCCGCCGTCTGGCTTCCGAGGCACGGGATCGTCGGCAGGCTCGAAGATCAGACGGTCGCCTCCGACCAGGTCCATCGCGAGCTGCCCTGCTCGATCCCCCTTCAATTCATGAGGATCGCCGGGGCCATTCCTCAAGTCTTCGAGGACCGTAGCGGCGTGCAGATCGTCCAGCCGGCGCCCCAGCAGGTCGGCCTGCGCCCTCCCCCATTCGCGCGTGGCCTTCCGATCGTCATTGCAGAGCTTCTCGAGTCTTGGGGATGCGAAGACGATATCCACGCAGCATCTCTTCGTCAAGTTCGATTAACCCTCGGGGTGCATCACTTTGTAACCCACACGCCCGGGTCGCTGGTGGGGGTCGCTCGGGGTCGCGGCAACAGGGGCTTCGTCGATCTTGATGGGCATGGCCGTCCCGTGGGACGGGGGTCCAAACTCCGGCCCGCCCCCGAAGTGGTGTGCAAGGGTTCTACACTCGCAGCGGACATCGGGGAACACCTTGCCGCCTGGAGCGGCGCGAACCCGTGGCTCTCCGCGACCCGCGCCCATCGACAGGAGTCCCCCGGTCTCGGGACAGCCGCCGATGGCGTAATTCAGTAGTGATCCCGTGTCGTTCGATGAAGAGGGCGATCGACGGCGGGGCGATGCGCGCAGCATGGGGTGGGCGCGCTCCTTGCACTCGATCGCGCTCGCTGGAGGGACCTGCAATGCGCGCCACTCGAAAGCTCCTCGCCACCGTCGCCGCCCTGATGCCCGCCGCCGCGCTCGCGGGGGGCGACTTCCTCCCGGTCCCCGGCGCGCCGGGAGAGCTTCGCGGCCAGGTCACCCGCAAGGACGGGACGCCGGTGACCGCGTTCACCGTCAACGGCGTGCGCTTCAGCGACCCGACCGGCGCCTTCAAGGTGCTCGTGCCGCCGGAGGGACACTTCCGCGTCGTCATCCGCGCCGCGGGCTTCGCCCCCAACTTCATCTCGATCGAGGGCGCGGCGGGCAAGAAGCTCACCCTGCCCGAGATCGTCCTCGGCCAGGGTGAGCAGGTCGTGGGCGAGGTCGTCGACGCCAGGACCGGCATGCCGGTCGTCGACGCGGCGGTCTCGCTGGCCGATCCCGCGAAGTTCGAGCGGCTCCGCTTCGTCCGCCCCGAGCGGCTGGCCGAGGTCGCGAGGACCGGCGCCGGCGGGTTCTACGTGCTCAACCGCGTCCCGCGCGGCGTCCTGCTCCTCGTGGTCCGCCACCGCGACTACCTGCCCGAGTTCGTGCCGGTGAACACCCGCCAGAGGCCGCCGGTCGTGACGCTCCACAAGCCGGCCTCGCTCGGCGGCGTCGTCCGGGACGCGGCGGGGAAGCTGGCGGCCGGCGTCAAGGTGGTGGCCGTCTCCGAGCAGGTCTACGACGGCGGCGAGACCCGGACCGACTCGTTCGGCCGCTGGAGGCTCACCGGCCTCCGCCCCGGCCCCTACAGGGTCCACGCGTGGGGCGCGCCCTCGGACCCCGCGCCGGTGGAGCTGAAGGACGGCGTCGCCGCGACCGTCGCCCTCGATCTCGGGGCGCGCGCCGCGGGCCCCTCGGCCCGGCAGGGCGGGCTCCCCCGGGCGGCGTCGCAGCTCGCGGCGCGGTAGCCCGCGCCGGGGCCGCGCTACTCCGGCTCCCAGACGATCGCCCTGAGCACCCGCGCCTCGCCCCCCTCGGCGGCGAGGCGCGTCCCCTCCGCCCAGTGCGCGCGCCGGACGTAGCCGAGGCCGACCCGCCCCTCCGGCGTGTCCGCCGCGCTCGTCACCTCGCCCGCCTCCTGGCCGTCCGCGAGGAGCTTCGCGCCGCGCGCCGCCGCGGGCGGCAGGGAGAGCTGGACCAGCCCGCGCTGGAGGTGCCCGCGGGCCGTCGCGCGCATCACCGTCTCCTGCCCGACGTAGCAGCCCTTCCGGAACGAGATCGCCTCGCGCGTCAGCCCCGCCTCCATCGGCAGGCGCGACGCGTCCATGTCGATCCCGTAACGCGGCACGCCTCCCAGCACGCGCAAGCCCTCCAGGTCCTCGCCCGTCAGCTCGACCGCCCCCTCCGCGACGAGCGCGGCCGCCAGCGGACCGGCCTCCGCCGGCGGGAGCCAGAGCTCGACGCACGGGGCGCCGCGCCGGCTCGTCGCCACCCTCGGCGCTTCGGGCGCGCGCCCCGCGAGCCTCGCCTCCGCGTCCGGTCCGAAGACCGGCAGCGCCACCCACTCGCCGGAGAGGTCCTCGAACGCGACGTCGTCCATGATGACCAGCTTCTCGAGGTGGGCGCGCGTCCCCGAGAGCGCGGCCGGCTCGAGCGACAGCAGCACGTCGGCGGCGCGCACGAGGAGCTGCCCCTCCCCGAGCAGGTGCCCGCGCGGCGTGAGGAACGCGGCGTACGCCCCCTGGCCCGGGGCGAGCGCGGCGAGATCCTGGGTCGACATGCGGTGGAGGAAGTCGAGCGCGTCGGGGCCGGTGGCGCGCAGGAACCCTCGCGCCTGGGCGGGACCCACGGCGAGCCCCGCGCGGGCGCGGTGCAGCCGATCAGCCTGGTTCATTCCGAGGTCTTAACACGCCCGCCCGCCGCCGCCGCCGGGCGCCCCATCGCCTCCTCCACCGCCGCGGCGAGACCGTCCGGCGTGAAGGGCTTCGACAGGATCCGCACCTGGTGGGTCTCGATCCCGAGCCGGAGCGCGGTGTCGTCGGTGTACCCGGTCATGAAGAGGACCGGCGTCTCCGGGTGGACGCGCCGGAGGGCCTCGGCGAGCTGGCGCCCGTTCATCCCCGGCATCACGACGTCGGTCAGCAGGAGATCGATGGCCTTCAGCTCGCGCGCGAGCCGGAGCGCCGCCTCACCGTCAGGCGCGGCCGCGACGCGGTAGCCGCGCTGGACGAGGCATCGCTCCGCGACTGCGCGGACCGACGGCTCGTCCTCCGCCACGAGGATGAGCGGCGCCCGGGGGGGGACGGGCGTCACGGCCGGCCGTTCGGCGCTGGCCTGCGCCGACGCCGGCGCCGGCCGCGAGGGGAGCAGGAGCGTGAAGGCGCTGCCCGCGCCGGGCCGGGAGCTGACGTCCACCGCGCCTTCGCCCTGGCGGGCGATCCCGTAGACGGTCGAGAGCCCCAGCCCCGTCCCCTGCCCCGCAGGCTTGGTGGTGAAGAAGGGCTCGAAGATCCGGCCGAGCGTCCCCTCGTCCATGCCGCGCCCCGTGTCGGACACGACGAGCGCGACGTACGGCCCCGGGCGGACGTCGAGGCGCGCGGCCTCCGCGCCCCGGAGCTGGCGGAGGGAGGTGGCGAGCGAGAGCCTTCCCCCGGAGGGCATGGCGTCCCGGGCGTTGACCACGAGGTTCATGAGCGCCTGCTCGAGCAGCGCGCCGTCGGCCAGGACGTGGAGCGGCGCCGGCGCGAGCGCCAGGGAGAGCTCGATGTCCTCGCCGATGAGCCGGCGCAGCATCTTGAACATCCCGTGGACGACGCCGTTGACGTCGAGGAGGCCGGGGCGCACGACCTGCCGGCGGCTGAAGGCGAGGAGCTGCCGGGTGAGCGACTCGGCGCGCCGCGCGGCGGCGAGGATCTGCTCGGCGTCGGCCCGCCGCGGGTCCCCCGGACCGAGCGCCTCCTCCAGAAACTCGGCGCCGCTCAGGATCACGGTGAGGAGGTTGTTGAAGTCGTGCGCGATGCCTCCGGCGAGGAGGCCGACCGCCTCCATCTTCTGCGACTGGCGGAGCGCCGCCTCCGCCTCCCGCAGCGCGGTGATGTCGATGAACGTGGCGACCAGCCGGGAGGGGGTGCCCGGCTCCCCGCCGAAGAGGTTGGCGGTGACGCGCGCGACGAACGAGCTCCCGTCGGCCCGCTTCGCGACCATCTCGCCGGCCCAGGCACCGCACCGCGAGAGCTCGGCCACCGCCGTGTCGGCCTGCGCAGGGTCGGTCCAGAACTCGCCCGCGAGCCGTCCCAGGACCTCCTCTCGCCGCTCGTAGCCCCAGAGCCGCAGGAAGGCGCCGTTGACGTACGTGAGCTCGAGCGTCGGCTCCGAGATCGCGATCGCGGCGCCGGAGCTCTCCAGCGCCCGCTCCACGAGCTCGAGCTCGACCTGCCGCGCCGGGTCGGTCACGCTTGCTCCCCCCGGAGGGAGATTCTCCGACGGACGGCCGAACGGCGGCAACGGCCCGAGCGCGGAACGTCGGGAGTCGGACGCGAGGAGCCCAGCGTTCACGAGCCGATCTGGCCCAGCGCCCACTGCGCGGCAGCGCGCACACCCGGAAGGGGACTCGTGGAGAGCGCCCGGAGCCGCTCGATCCCACCGGCACCGCCGATCCGTCCGGCGAGCAAGCAGGCGTTGCGCACCAGCCCGTCGAAGCGGGCCCGCGCGAGCGCCGTCCCGTTGAACCGGCGCCGGTACTCCTCCTCCGTCATCTGGAGCAGGTCGGTGACCGAGAGGGCCCGCTGACCCGGCCGTGGCACCAGGTCCACCTCGGACGTCGCGATCCCAGGGCGATTCCAGGGGCACGCCGTCTGGCAGTCGTCGCAGCCGAAGACCCAGCTGCCGAGCCGCTCCGCGATCTCGGCGGGGACCGGGCCCCGCCGCTCGATGGTCCAGAAGGAGAGGCAGCGCCGCGCGTCCACGAACCCCGGCGCCGGGATGGCGCCCGTCGGGCAGGCCGGCATGCAGAGGCTGCAACCCCCGCAGCGCTCCGCGAAGGGTTCGTCGGGCTCGAGCTGGCGGTCGACGAGGACGGTGCCGAGCACCACCCAGCTGCCGTGGCGCGGCGTGATGAAGCAGCCGTTCTTCCCGACCCACCCCAGGCCCGCCCGCTGCGCCCAGGCCTTCTCCATGACCGGGGCGACGTCGCACGAGGGGAAGAGGGACGCACCGGGATCGCGCGCGCGCAGGCTCGCGGCCAGCGTCGCGAGCCTGCGCTTCATGACGGTGTGGTAGTCCCGGCCGCGCGCGTACCGGGCGACCTCTCCGAACCCCTCCGCCGGGCCGGTCCCCTCGGGGACCGCGTGCGAGAGGGCGACGGCGATCACGGAGCGCGCCCCCGGCAGGACCCTCGAAGGGTCGAGCCGCTGGGCGCGCTGCGTCGCGAGCCACTCCATGTCGGCCTCGGCGCCCGCCGAGAGGACCCGGTCGAGCGGACCGGGGTCGAGCGGCTCGGCGCGCGCCACGCCCACCTCGTGGAAGCCCGCCTCGAGGGCGCACGCCTTCACGAACGCGCTGTCGAGCGGGGGCGGCACGCCGCGGAGTCTACTCCGGCCGGCCGCAGGGCCGAACGATCGCCGGATCTGGCTGAAAAATGGACGGATCCGATATCGCCAATACGATGCCCATCCATGGCGCGACGACTGGATCTTCACTCCTGGGACACCCTGCCCGGCATCGCGGAGAGCGGGCGGAGCTGGGCGATCGTGCAGGCCGACTGCATCTCCACCCTGGAGCGGCTCCCGCCGCAGTCGGTCGATCTGATCTTCGCGGATCCGCCCTACCACCTCTCGAACGGCGGCACGACGTGCCAGTCCGGCCGGCGCGTCGCCGTGGACAAGGGGGGCTGGGACGCGTCGCGCGGCCTCGCGACCGACCACGCCTTCCAGCGCGCCTGGCTCACCGCCGCCCGCCGCGCGCTCAAGCCGTCCGGGACGCTCTGGGTCTCCGGCACGCAGCACGTCATCTTCTCCATCGGCTTCGCGATGCAGGAGCTGGGCTACCACCTGCTCAACACCGTCACCTGGTACAAGCCCAACGCCTCCCCCAACCTGGCGTGCCGCATGTTCACGCACTCGACCGAGATCCTCCTCTGGGCGAGCCCCTCGAAGGGGAAGCCGCTCGCCCACCGCTTCAACTACCGCGAGATGAAGCAGCGCAACGGCGGCAAGCAGATGCGCGACCTCTGGCAGATCGCGGAGCGGCCGGAGCCGGGCGGGGAGCAGGTGGTCTGGTCGGTGCCGACGCCGAGCGCCAGGGAGAAGACCTGCGGGCGCCACCCGACGCAGAAGCCGATCGCGCTGCTGGAGCGGGTGATCGCCGCCAGCGCCGGCCCGGGGGATCTCGTGGTCGATCCGTTCTCGGGCTCGGGCACGACCGGCGTCGCGGCGCTCCGCGCCGGCTGCCGGTTCCTCGGGATGGAGCTGAACCCGGAGTACGTCGAGCTCGCGGCGCAGCGGCTGCGCATGACGGAGCAGGCCCCTGCGGGCGAGGCGGGCGAGGCTGCGTAGGAAGTTCGCCGGAACACGCCGCCCGCGACCTGGGTTATAGTCGCGCACCCCTCTGGAGGACTCGACGTGAACACGAAGGACATGCTCTTCGGCATCGCCATCTTCGCCGCCGGCCTGCTCACCGGAATCTTCATCGGCTCGCGCCAGTCCAGCCCGGCGCCCCTGCCGCCGGCGGTGGCCGCGCCAGGCACCCCCCCCGGCGCCTTCGGCGCGCCGATGCCCGCGCAGCAGCCGGCCGAGGACAAGGTCGGCCGGATCGCCATGGCCCAGCAGGTCGTCGCCCGGGACCCGAAGAACGTCCAGGCCTGGATCGCGCTCGGGAACGACCTCTTCGACACGAACCAGTACCAGAAGGCGGTCGAGGCCTACGGCAAGGCGCTCGAGCTCCAGCCCAACAACCCCGACGTCCTCACCGACCAGGGGGTCATGTACCGGGCGCTGGGCCAGTTCGACCTCGCGATCGCAAACTTCGAGAAGGCGCAGAAGGTCGCGCCCGACCACTACCAGAGCCTCATCAACATGGCCGTGGTCTACGACAACGACCTGAAGCAGACCGACAAGGCGGTCGCGGCGCTCGAGAGGGTCGTGCAGCGGGATCCGACCGGCCGCTTCGGCGCGCAGGCGAGGGACTTCCTCGGCACGATCAAGGCGCGCACCCCGGCCAAGTAGGGCCCCCTCCCCCGCGTTGGCCCGGCCGCGCGGCGCGTGATATTCGGGAGCCGTGATGAGAGGCCAGACCTACCGTCCGGATTCCGCGCGCGACGAGCTCCCCGCAGCCGAGGGGACGGTCACCGACCCCTCGACGCTCGCCCCTGGCCAGCGGCTCATCTACCCCGGCCAGGGGGTCTGCGAGATCACGGGCGTCGAGGCCAAGGAGATCGCCGGGCAGCAGCTCGAGATGGTCCGGATGCGCCGGCTCGAGGACGGCGCCGCCGTGCTCGTCCCGAAGGGCAAGGTCGCCTCCATCGGGCTGCGCCGCCTCCCCACCGTCGAGCAGGTCGAGGGAGTCTTCCACTACCTCGGCGCCTCCTACGACGCGCCGGAGCTCGACTGGAAGACGCGCCACCGCGACAACGCCGACCGGCTCCTGCTCGGCGGCGTGCTCGGCGTCGCGGAGGTGGTGAAGGGGCTCAACGGCCTCTCCCAGCTCCGGCCGCTCCCGACCAAGGAGCGCGAGCTCTACGATCACGCGCGCCACCTGCTGGTCGCGGAGATCTCCGCCGCCCTCGGCGTGCCGCCGGGGATCGCGGAGGACTACGTCGACTACGCGCTCATGCCGCCGGCCGGGGTGAAGTTCCAGCTGAAGCCCCCACCCCCTCCCGTCCTTCCGCCGGCGAAGCCCCGGCCGAGGCGCGGCGGGATCGCGGAGGACCTCGCCGACCTCGGGCTGCCCGATCTCGAGCTCGAGGAGGCCGAGGAGGAGGCGGAGGGCGAGGGGGAGCCGTCCGCCGCGGGCGGTGAGGAGGGCGAGGCGGAGGAGGCCGCGCCCGAGGAGGTCCGCCACCCCGCCGCGAAGGCGGCGGCGAAGGCGCACCCGCCCGCACGGAAGACGGTCGCGAAGAAGGCGGCGCCGAAGAAGCACGCCCCGGCGAAGAAGGCGCCCCCGAAGAAGCGCGCGCCCGCGAAGCCTGCGCGCGGAGGGAAGAAGAAGTGATCCGCGTCGTCACGCTCACCCGGGTCGATCCCGCCGATCTCACGGCGCTCACGAAGACCCTCTACCGCGCCTTCGGCGTCGGCACGGAGCACGTCGGGGACCGCGAGCCGCCCGCCACGAACGGCGCGAAGGGGCGCGTCGACGCCGTCGCGCTCATCGCCGCGGCGCCGCCGGTGCGCGCGTTCGCCGACGACAAGGTCCTCTTCATCACCGACGCACCCCTCACCGTGCCGCCCGGGCCGCTGGGCGAGCCGCCCGCGTACGGCTACGCCGAGTACGGCGGCCGCAGCGCCGCCATGACGCTCGCCCGGCTGCCCGCGCGCGGCGTCACCGAGACCTCGATCGAGGCCTGGCGGCGGCGGCTGGCGCGAGAGGCGATCCACTTCGTCGGCCACCTGTGGGGGCTCCACCACTGCTGCGACGCGCGGTGCGCGATGCACCCCTCGTGGTCGCAGTCCCTGTCGCCGACGCCAGACGCCGATCTCTGCACCTTCTGCCGCGAGAAGAGCGAGGATCGGATCCGGTCGGCCAAGACGTAGGCACCGTGACGGAGAGACGCCCCGATCCCGGCGCCGACGAGGCGCCGCCCGAGTCGCACCCCGAGCCCACGCTGGAGCGGACGCCCACCTGGCCACGCCGGGCGGCCCAGGTGGCCGTCGACGCCGCCTGGAAGGACCTGACCGACACCGGGCGCCACCTGCTCGACACCGGGCGCTGGAAGCTGCGCGGCGCCTGGAGCCGGCGGCCGTCGCCCGCCGGGCTCGCCGCGTGGGGCTTCCTCATCGCGGCGGCGCTCCTCGGCGCCGCCACCCTCCTGCTGCAGACGGGGCTGGCGGCGCGCCTCCCCACCGCCCTCGACTGGCGGGCCGCCACGGCGCTCCTCGAGCGGGACTACCGGCCGGGGGACGCCGTCGTCGTCTCGCCGGCGTGGGCGGAGCGCGCCCGCGCCGAGCTCCCCGCGCGCGTGCCGGTCTTCGCGCTGCCGCGCTACGCCGACGAGCCGCTCGTCGGCGTCCGGCGCGTCTGGGTCCTCTCCCTCCCCGGCGTTCCCTTCGCGCGGGATCGGATCGCTCGGGACATCGCCGCGCGCGCCTCGACCGACGGAGGGACCCAGCGGATCGGGGCGATGGCGGTCACCCGCTACGACCTGGCCCAGCCGACCCGCGCGATCGCCTGGCTGCCCGACTGGCTCGCCAGCGCCCGGGCGAAGGTGGGCGACCGGCTCTGCGCCCACGACGGTCCGCGCGCCATCGTCTGCCCCGGCACGCCCGTCCCGATCGCCCGCGAGGTGCGCGAGGTCGCCGGCGCGCCGCGCCCGTGCCTCTCCGCGCAGCCCGGCTCGGCGGCGAGCGGCCCGGTCTCCATCACGTTCACGGGCGTCCCCTTCGGCCTCGAGCTCCGCGGGGCGGCCGGCGTCGTCGGCGCCATCCCCTCCCCCGGCGCCCCGCCCATCCGCTTCGCGGTGCAGGTGGACGGCAGCGAGGTGGCCGGCCTCGAGCTGCCCGGCGGCGCGCCGGTCCGAAGGACCTTCGCCGTCCGGACCGCGGCGATGGCCGAGGAGCCGCACACCGTGACGGTCGTGCTCTCCAGCCCGGACCCGGCCGGACGCACCGTCTGCTTCGACGCCTGGACCCTGCCATGACCACCCCGGGCGTGACCCACTTCTCCCGATCGTCCCGGCTCCTGCCGCAGGGGCGCGCCCGCCGCGCGGCGCTCGCCTGGGCGCTCGGCGTCGCCGTCGTCCTGGTGCTCGCGGGGTCGCGCGCGGGCCTCGGGGAGGCGGAGGGGAGGATCATGGAGGCGGCGCGCCGGCAGGGCGCCTGGTGGGTCCGGTTGCCGGTGAAGCCGCTCGACTCGCTCTACGCCGTGAACGCCACCTTCGGCCCGGAGGCGGGGGCGGCCGCGCTGCCGATCGCGAGCGCGGGCGTCGGCCACGCGCTGCTCGGCGGCCGGCTCCCGGGCGGCGAGGTGCTCGGCTACCGGCTCGCGGAGGTGCTGCTCGCGGCGTTCCTCGCCTACGTCCTCTCCCGCTTCGCCGCGGACCTCTCCGGCGTCGTCGCGGCCCTGCTCGCGCCCGCCCTCTTCTTCCTCTCCCCGGCCTCCCTCGACGCCTCCCTCCCCGCCGGCACCGACCTGGCGGCCGCCGCGCTCTGGCTCGGCGTGCTGCTCGCCCACAGCCGCGGCCTGCGGAGCCGCGATCACCGCGAGCGGATCCGGCGCGCGACGCTCGCCGGCCTGCTCTTCGGCGCGGCCGTCGCGACGCGGCGGGAGGCCTGGATCCTCCTGCCGCTCCTCGCGTTCCACTACCTCGCGGTCCGCGCGCGCGGCGGGATCCGCGCCCTCACGGCCGAGGAGGAGGCGCCGCGCCACCCCGCCGGCCGGAGCCCCTGGCGCTCCCTCGTCGCGGGGCTCCCGTCGTCGCTCGCGGCCATGCTCGTGCTGGGCCCGGTCGTCTTCGTCGCCCTCACGCCCTGGACCTGGGTCGATCCGCTGCGGCGGCTGGCGCCCGCGGCGTGGGCCACGCTGACGGCCCCTGCGTACGCGTCGTCCGGAGGCGTCGCCGCGGCCCCTCCGTGGCACGCCCCGCTCCTGGCCGCGCTGCTCCTGCCGCCCGCGTCCCTCACGTTCCTCTACCTCGCCGGCCTCGCCCACACCGGCCGGCGGCTGGTGCTCGGCTGGCGCGGCGAGGCGGCGGCCTCCTTCCCCGAGGAGCTCCTGCTCTTGCTCGGCGCCCTCGCCCCGCTCGTCCTCGCGCCGCTCGGCGTGACGCCGGCCGGGGCCGGCGTCGGCCCCGCGCTCCCGGCGCTCGCGGTCCTCTCCGTCCTCGGCGCGCGCGCCCTCGCGACGGCGGCCCGCGCCGCCTGGCCGTCGACCGCCGGGAAGCTCGCGGTGGCCGTCGTCCTGCTCTCGCTCTACCCACCGCTGCGCGCGACGCTCCGGACCTTCCCGCACGGCGGCGCCGCGTGGGGCGAGTGGGTCGGCGGCGCGCCCGGCGCGGCCTCGCTGGGGCTCCCCCGGGGGCAGGCGGGGGCTGGCGCGACGCTGCTCCGCGAGCTCTCCGAGCGCGCGGCGCCGGGGCAGCGGCTCTGGTGGCCGCGGCTCTCGCCGGCCGCGCTCGACGCGCTCCGGCGTGACGGGCGGATCCGGGCGGATCTGAGGCTCGCGCCCTCCGCCGCCGAGGCCGACCTCGCGCTCGTCGAGCACGACGCGGCCCGTCGCGACCTCGAGTTCCAGGCGTGGACGGCGTTCGAGACGGCGCGACCGGTGGCCGAGGCGGCGCTCGACGAGGTGCCGCTCGCCGCCGTCTACGCGCGGCCCGGGGCCTGGAGGTAGTGCAGGGCTTCGCCGCGGCGGCCGAACCGATCGCCCAGGCGGCCGGCCAGCTCTTCATCCGGCTGCTCGTGGCCGTGGTGATCCCGCTCGCGGCCACCTCCCTCACCCTCGCGATCGCCGACCTCGACCCGGCGGCGATCGGCAGGCTCGGCAGGCGGCTCCTCCTCTACGCGGCGGGATCGTCGCTGGTCGCGGCGCTCATCGGCCTCCTGCTCGTCATCGCCGTCGGCCCCGGCCGCGGCCTGCCGGCCGCCCTCCGGGAGGCGGCCCCCCGAGCCGCTGCGGGCGCCGCGAGGACCGGGCCATCCGTCGGGTCGCCGCTGACGGCGGCGTTCGTCGCCCTCGTCGTCGCCACGCTCGCGCTCGGCCTGGCCCTCGGCCGCCTGCGCGGCCCGCGCGTCGCCGCGCTGCGCGCCGGCGTCGAGGCGCTCCACCGCCTCTCGACCGGGGCCGCCGGCTGGGTCATGCGGCTCGCCCCCCTCGGCATCGGCGCGCTCCTCTTCACCACGGCCCTGCGGCTGGGAACCGCCGCGATCCGGCCGCTGCTCGCCTACGTGGCGGTGGTGATCGGCGGGCTGCTCCTCCACGGCGGCGTCGTCTACGCCCTCGCCGTCCGCTTCCTGGGCGGAATGAGCCCGTGGCGCTTCTTCGCCGGCGTCCGCGCCGCGATGGCGACCGCCTTCTCCACCGCCTCCTCGGCCGCGACCCTCCCGACGTCGCTGCGCGTGGCGGAGGAGGAGTTGCGGTTGCCGCCCGCGACCGCGCGGCTGGTCCTGACGGCCGGCTCGGCGATGAACCAGAACGGCACGACCCTCTTCGAGGGGGTGACGGTCCTCTTCCTGGCGCAGGTCTACGGCGTGGACCTGTCGCTGCTCCAGCAGGCGGGGATCCTCGGGATCTCGGTCCTCGCCGGGATCGGCTCGGCCGGCGTCCCCGGCGGCGGCACCTTCGCCATCGCGACGCTGCTGCTCCTCTTCGGCATCCCGGTGGAGGGGGTCGGCCTGATCGCCGGCGTGGACCGGCTGCTCGACATGTGCCGGACGACCGTGAACGTCACCGGGGACCTGGTGCTGGCGGTGATCGTGGCGCGAGGATCGTCCATGCCCGTGACGCCCCACTGCGAGGCCGAGCCCGGAGGGAACCCGCCATGATGGCGCTCGTCCTCGCCCTCTCCTTCGCCGCCGCCCCGCCGTCGCCGGCGTTCGGTGGGCCGCCCGTCCCCGCGATCTCGGCGATGCCGACCGCCGCCCAGGACGAGGAGGATCGCTGGGTCCTGCTGCGGTCCCGGCAGTGGATGGCCCGAGTCGGACTGGGCAGCGGCAGCGGTTGGGACGGTGACGTCGCTGCCGGGATCAGGGACGCCGCACCGCTCTCGCCCACGGATCCGCTGGTCCGCGAGTTGGAGCCCCTGCTCCGGCGGGTGGCGAGCGAGGCCCCGCCGGGGCTCGCGCCTGCGCGTGAGCCGGGTCCGATCCCCGACCCGGGATGGACGCTCGCGTGGCGCGACGTCGACGGCGACGGTCGGCAGGAGATCGTGGTGGCCGGTGGCACCTCCCCGGCCCCCTTCTACGCCGTCATCCAACGGGCGGAGCCGGATGGACGCTCCTCGTGGCGGATCCTGCATCAGGCGCCGTTCAGGTTCCTGGGCGCGAGCACGCACGCGGGCCACCTCTTCCTCTTCGGCGCCTTCGACGGCTACGGCGTCGCCGGCGCCGCGCTGGCGGTCGACCGGGTGGACGCATCGAACGCGGGCCCGGCGTCGAGCGGGCAAGTGCTCTTCGAACTGCCGGGCTGGGAGGCGGGGCCGCTGGCCGCTGAGCCGACGATCGTCGGCTGCACCACGGCCAGGAGGACGAAGCTCAGGGCCGCGCCGAGACGAGACGACATGCCGAGAGAGGACGGCCTCGGCGGGCACCTGCCCGGGAACCTCCTCCAGACGATCGAGAAGGGCTCCACGGGATGGAGCCTCGACTCCGCCAAGGGGCCCGGCGGGCAGCGCTGGACCCTATGCTTCTTCGTCGGCTCCTCGCCGATGGAGTCCGAGCGGCCAGAGAAGGCGATGTCGAGGCCGCTGAAGGCGAAGCGCGCGCCGCTCGCCGCGGGTGGGCGGGTGCTGGTGGGGTGGGTCCCCAGCGCCGACTTGCTGGGGCAGTAGGTGGGACGCGTCGTCGCGCCGGCGTGACGTCTGCGGGGGCTATCCCACGGGGTCATGCGCCGCGTCCGGCCTCGTGCTACAAGAGGCGTGGTTCGTCATGGGGGCGAACTGGCTTCGACGGAGGACGGAAGGCGTCTGGTGCGTGCCGAGGTTGGTCAGCTGGCCTCGTAAAAAGCCGACCAAGCAGAAACGCGAACGAGCCCATGGCTCTCGCGGCCTAAATATAGGCCGTGCGTTCCCCTGGAAGCGCCGGGTACCAGGTGTGGACGTCAGCTCCGGCTGGACCGTGGCGGGAAGCGAGCCGCCTAGACACGGTCGAGATGTAAGGGCGAGGACGTGGACGGTTGCAGGCCCGGAGGTTGCC
>DATIVK010000147.1:0-1887 GCA_035465955.1 Anaeromyxobacteraceae bacterium
TACAAGTACGCGGACTGCCTCTACAACGCCCTGGACTTCGAGCAGGCGGCGCGGGTGTACGCGCGCGTCCGCGACTTCCCGAACGAGAAGTACCGCGCCGAGTCGGCGGTCTCCGCGGTCATCTCCTGGGAGGGCGAGATCACGAGGCTCCAGCGGCTCGGGAGGCTCGAGGATCGCAAGGTGCTGCTCTCCACCGACCGGAAGGACGGCGCGCCGCCGGTCGAGGCGATCCCGTCCGTCTGGGGCAACCTCGTCCGCGACTCGGACGCGTTCCTCGAGCTGCTGCCGAAGCACGAGAAGGCGGCCGCCGTCGCGTACAAGGCCGCCGAGGTCTTCTACAAGTACGGGGACTTCGACGAGGCCCGGTGCCGCTTCGAGCAGGTCGTCGCCCGCCACCCGACCACCGACGTCGCGCAGTACGCCGCCAACCTCATCATCGAGAGCTTCCTGACGCAGAAGGACTGGGCGTCGGTCGAGGAGTCCGCCGCCCGGCTCCAGTCCGCGGAGGTCGCGAAGAACAAGGAGCTCTACGCCACCCTCCAGAAGTTCAAGCTGGGCGCCCGCTTCAACCGCGCCATGCAGCTCATGGACGCGAAGGACTGGGAGCCCGCCGGGAAGCTGTTCCTGGCCCTCGTCGCAGAGGAGCCGAAGCACGAGTTCGCCGACAAGGCGCTCTACAACGCCGCGAGCTGCTACGAGAACGCCCGCCGCTTCGAGACCGCGCTCAAGCTCTACGAGCGCATCGCCGCGGAGTACCCGGACTCGGTGCTGGCCGACGGGGCGCTGTTCCGCGTCGCGTGGAACGCCGAGAACACCTACGACTTCGACAAGGCCGTGGACCGGTACCTCGCCCTCGTCGAGCAGTACCCGAAGTCGAAGCACCGGAAGGACTCGCTCTACAACGCGGCCCGCTCGCTCGAGAACCTCCAGCGGTACGACGCCGCCGCCTCGGCGTTCGCCCGCTACGCGACGCTCTACCCGGACGCCGACGACGCGGCCCGGACCCAGTTCCACGCGGCGCTCATCTACGAGAAGACCCAGGACTGGAAGCGGGAGATCACCGCGCTGCAGGAGTTCATGAAGCGGTTCTCCCGCACCAAGGAGACCGAGCTCCTCGTCCAGGCGAACCTCAAGATCGCCCAGGCCTGGCGCGAGCTGAAGGACGAGAAGAGGTCCCGCGACGGGTACGCCGCGACGCTGGCGGAGTTCGCCGCGCGAGGGCTGCGCCCCGACGCGAGCCCGCGCGCCGCCGCCGCCGCCGCGGAGGCACGGTTCCAGCTCGCGGAGATCGACTTCGCGAAGTACGACAAGATCACGCTGCCGGCGACGACCGACACGAAGAAGCTCAAGAAGGCGCTCGACGCCAAGTTCGCCGAGGCGAAGAAGGTGGCGCCGCAGTACGACGACGTGATGCGCTACAAGCGCCCCGACTGGACCCTCGCCGCGTTCTACCGGAAGGCGTACCTGCTCGAGCGGCTGGCGCAGACGATCTACGAGGCCCCGCCGCCCCCCGAGTTCAAGAAGAAGGGGGCCGAGGAGTACCTCGCCGCGTACCAGGACGGCCTCGCCCAGTTCGCGCAGCCGTACGAGGACCAGGCCGTCAGCGTCTACGTCCAGGCGATCGAGGCGGCCCGCAAGCTCCACGTGAAGAACGAGTGGACCAAGAAGATCGGCGAGTCGCTCTCGCGCTTCCGCCCGAAGGAGTACCCGGTCCTGAAGGAGCCGCGCGCCCGCTTCCTCGCGGAGGACGTCGCCCCCACCGCGTGGGCGGACTCGCCGACGGGACCGACCGTCCGCAAGGAGGAGCCGCCTCCGGAGGCCGCCCCCGCGGCCGAGGCCGCCGCGCCGGCCGCGGCGGGGGAGGGCTCCACCGCGGAGAAGGCGCCG
>DATIVK010000148.1:0-2248 GCA_035465955.1 Anaeromyxobacteraceae bacterium
CCGATGGCGGCCTACGAGAAGGAGTTCGCCCGCCGCCAGGCCGAGGAGAAGAAGGCGGCCGAGAAGGCCGCCAAGGCCGCCGCCGGCGCGAAGTAGCGCGCGGGCCCCCGGCCCTCTCCCTCATCGAGGGGGAGGGCCGTCGTCGCCGCACGCAACCTGCTCCGGATCGCCAGGTTGATGCCCGCGTAGCCGTGGGAGCGACGCGAGGGCCGCGGCGGGGCCCCAGGCGCCGCGCCGTCGGATGTGCGAAGGGCGCGACGATCCCGATCGGTCAGGCGGCTCCGAGGTGGCCGAGCCCCTGCGGGACGGCCGCCTGTGTCTGTCGAGCGTCGTCGAGGTCGCGAGGGTCGTCACGCGGTGCTCCCGCGCTTCTTCCACGCGTCGAAGCGGGAGGCGAAGGAGGTGGCGGCGGAGCTCGCTCTTCAACGACCGCGGGCCCTCTCCCTGGGTGAGCAGGGAGAGGGGACGACGTGATCCTACTTCCCGCCCGCCAGCCTCGCGGCCTCCGCGGCGTGGGGGGCGCGCGGGCAGCTCTTCGCGTAGGCGTCCATGCGGCCGCGCGCGACCTCGTCGAGCTGGCCGGCGTCGGCCGACAGCTTCGCCGCGCCCCAGAGGGCGTCGCAGTTGGCGGGGTCGCGCTTCAGCGCCTCCTCGTAGTAGCCGGCGACGAGGTCCTTCTTCGCGTTGCGCGACTTCTCCGCCTCCGCCATCTCGACGTAGGCCCGCGCCGCGCCGCCGGCGCCGCCGGCGCCGTACTCGCGGATCGCGAGGTCGAGCTCGGCGAGCGCCTGCCCGACGTTCTTCTGGGAGAGCCGCAGCCGGGCGAGCGCGACGCGCGCGTCGGGGAAGGAGGGCTTGCCGAGCTGGATCGCGCGCTCGAACTGCCCCTGGGCGCGATCCGCGTCGCCCTGCGCCTGGTACGCCTGGCCGAGGAGCAGCGCCAGCCGGGGGTGATCCCCGACCTTCGCCACCGCGGCCTGGAGCAGGTCGATCGCCTTCTTCGCGCCGCCGTCCTGGGCCAGGAGCGCGTGGACGAGGTCGGTGTAGTAGGCGACGCGCTTGCCCTCGAGCTGGATGGCCCGCTGGAACGCCTCGACGGCCCCGGCCGCGTCCCCGTCGCGCAGCTTGCGCCGGCCGAGCAGGAACGGCAGCTCGGAGCTGCGGGGGTCGAGCTTCGCGGCCTCGGCCTCGTCCGCCGTCCCCTCCTGCGCCTTGCCCTGCGCGGCGCGCACGGAGCCCCGGATCATGAGCGCCAGCGCCCGCTGGCGCGGGGAGGCCTCGATGCGCGGGTCGAGCGTGCGGTCGGCCCCCTTCAGCGCCTCGTCGAGCTGCCCGCGATCGAGCAGCAGGAGCGACTTCCCGAGCAGCGACGGGACGTGGTCCTTCTGGATGCGGAGGGCGAGGTCGAACATGCTCGTCGCCTGGAGCTCGTACCCCTGGCCGCGGCGGCGGAACTGCTCGCCGAGGAGCTGGGCCAGCCGCGAGTCGCCCGGGTTGGCCTTCTGGGCGCGGGTGAGCGTCTCGCGCGCCGCGTCGAGGTCGCCGCTCGCCATCTGGAGCGCGCCCTGCACGCCGGCCAGGAACGGGCTCTGGGAGCCCTCGTCGCCGCCGAGGACGCCCTGCAGCACCTCGAAGGCGCCGGCCTGATCGTTCGAGTAGAAGCGGAGGAACGCCTCCGCGGCCACGAGGTGCGAGTGGGTCCCGAGCGCCTTGCCGGCGAGGACGGCCTTCTGCGCCTCGTCCCGCACCGCGTCGGGCTCGGCGTGCTCGGCCCAGCGGACCGCGTCGACCCACGCGAGGTAGGCGTGGCCGGCGAGGACCTTGTCGTCGAGCTTCACGACCTCGGTGCTCTTCGCGGCGGCCTCCTTGTAGGCCGGCCACGCGTCGCGGTCGAGGAGCCCCTGCGTCTCCTTGAGCAGCTTGTCGATCGTCTCGATCCGGGTCTTGCGCGCCTGCGTGTAGGCGGCGAAGCCGCCGAGCGCGAGCACCACGACGCCCAGCAGCGCGATGGTCGCGACCGCGGTGGACTTGCTCTTCTTCTTGACGCCGCGCCCCTTCTCCAGGCTCTCGAGCGAGAACTCGCGCGTGGCGTACTTCTCGGCCAGCGCGTCGGCGTAGGCCGAGCCGGCGGCGTTCGTCGGCGGAGGCGTCGGGGCGGGCTGCTCCTCCATGACCGGCGCCGGGGCCGGCGCCGCGACCCTCGGGAGGGCCGTGCCGGTCGCGCGCGGAGCCGCCGCCGCGGGGGCGG
>DATIVK010000149.1:0-12442 GCA_035465955.1 Anaeromyxobacteraceae bacterium
GGGAGAGGGGATGTGTCCCGTGGTGAGGGCCCCGGCTAGCTGTTCGCCAGCAGCTTGTACAGGGGGGCCAGATCGCGGAAGACGCCCAGCAGATCCCCGAGCGAGAGGCTGCGCGCCTCCTCGCGGCTCAGCGCGACGCCGACGTCGAGGTCGCCGCGCCCCGGGTCGATCGACTCGCCCAGCTCCTGCCAGAAGGCGACGGAGTGGGCGGGGGCGACCTCGGGCAGCTCCTCGTGGTTCCAGTCCGAGAACGTGCGCAGCTTGCGGAAGGGCTTCCCCTTCCGCGAGAGGTTGCCGGCCTCCCGCGCGATGGCGCCGTGCATGGCGGCGCGCCTCGGTGAGTCGCCGCGGAGCCCGACGCGGGCGTGCAGGTGGCCGCGGGTGACGACGACCGCGAGGAACGGCAGGCCGCGATAGCCGCGGGGCGAGTCGCAGAAGACGACCAGCGCCTCCTCGGGGGGCTGCCCCTTGCGGCGGGCCGCCTTGCCGTCGTGCAAGTGGAGCGGCTTGCCGGCGATGCGCGCGAGCCCGGGCAGGCACTCGGCGGCGATCCGCCGGAGCTTCGGCTGCAGCCCCGCCTCGATCGCGGCGGCCCGCTCGAGCGGGTCGTCGATCTCGAAGGGCTCGAAGTCGGCCGGGCCGAAGCCGAGGCAGGCCATCGCGAGGTCTCCGCAGCAGTGGGTGCACGGATTCTAGACGCCGCGCCGCCGTTTGGAAACAGCGCGGCGGAACGGGAGGCGGTCCGGTCCGCCCGTGTGGTAGGTTTCGGCAGCCATGCAGAAGGCGCAGCGGCTCCTCGATCTCGCCGCGTTCCTGCTCCGCGCGGCGGAGCCGGTCTCCTGGCGCGAGATCCAGGAGCAGTTCCCAGAGGACTACGGCCGCTCCAGCGGCGAGGCCGCGATCCGCAAGTTCGAGCGGGACAAGGCGGAGCTCCTGGAGCTCGGGATCCCGATCCGCTACGCGGCGGGGGACGAGGACCTCCCGGCCGGCTACCTGATCGATCGCGACGAGTTCTACCTGCCGGACCTGAAGCTCCCGCCGGAGGACCTCGCCCTGCTCTACCTCGCGGGCTCCGCGGCGCTCGCGAAGGGGAGCTTCCCCTACGCGCGGGACCTGGCGCACGCGCTCAACAAGCTCTCCTTCGCCGCGCGCGCCCCCGGCGCGGAGGCGGCCGCGAGCGTCGGCCGGCGGCTCTCGGCCCAGGGGGACGGCGAGGGGGAGGCGACCGACGACGAGCGCGGCATCGGCGCGCTCCTCGAGGAGCTCTCGCGCGCGGTCGCGCTCAAGAAGCGCGTCCACCTCGCGTACGAGGGGGCCGAGCGGCGGGCGCGCACCGAGCGTGACGTCGATCCCTACGGGCTCTACCAGAAGGCGGGCGCCTGGTACGTCGTCGGCTGGTGCCACCTGAGGAGGGCGATCCGCACCTTCTCCATCGGGCGGATCCGGTCGCTCGCCGTGAACGCGAGCGCTCCGCGCACGCCCGACTTCGCGCCGCGCAAGGACTTCCGCCTCGCGGAGTACGCGACGCGCGAGGCGTGGGAGTTCTCGGTCCACGCGCCGCAGCGGTGCCGGGTCCGGCTCGACGCGCCGATCGCCCCCGAGCTCGTCGCCTCCTTCGGCCCCCGCGCGCAGGTCCGGGAGGAGGCGCAGGGCGCCGTGGTGGAGCTGGACGCGACCAACGGCGAGGCCCTCGTCCGCCACGTGCTCTCGCTCGGCGATCGCGCGGAGATCCTCGCGCCGAAGGCGCTGCGCGATCACGCCCGCGCGATCCTGCGCGCCCTCGCCAGGGGGCTGTCGTGAGCCCGTCCCCCCGCCGCACGCGCAAGGCCCCGGCGGCGCGCGCGAAGGCGCCCGAGCCCTCGCGCGCCGATCCGCGCGACCGGCTCCGGCGCGTCCTGTTCCTCGTGCCCTACGCGGTCCGCCACCCCGGCATCCCGGTGCGCGAGCTCGCCCGGAAGTGCGGCGTGACCGAGGCCGAGCTGCTCGACGACCTCGAGTTCCTCCTCGGCGTGGGGGCGCCGCCGTTCGCCCCGGACGACTTCCTCGATCTCTACGTGGAGGGGGACCGGGTCTACGTCGCGCTCCACCAGAGCTTCTCGCGCCCGCCCCGCTTCACCGAGAGCGAGGCGGCGGCGCTCGCGGCCGCGGCGCAAGGGCTCGGCGGCGAGGGGCGGGAGCGGGTGGTGCGGGCGCTCCGCGACAGCGTCCCGCGGGATCGCCGCGCCTCCTTCGACGAGCTGGTCGGGCGGATCTACGCCGGCTCGCCGCCGGCGCGCGACTCGGTCCTCGGCAAGCTGCAGCGCGCCATCGCCGATCGCCGCGCGGTGCGGATCGAGCACCAGTCCTACGGGCAGCCGGCCGCGCGCGAGCGGGTCGTCCACCCGTGGACGCTCGCCCAGCGGCTCGGCCACTGGTACCTGTACGGCCACGACGAGGAGCGCGGGAAGCCGGTCGCCTTCCGGCTCGACCGGATCCGCGAGTGCGCGGTCACCGACGCGCGCTTCGACGCGCCCACCGACGCGGAGCTGGCCCGGGCGCGCCTCTTCTCCCAGGCCGGAGGGGAGCCCATCCGCATCCGGCTCGCGCCGCGCGCCGCGGAGTGGGCCCTCGCCCGGCCGGGTGGGCTCCAGGTGGTGAAGCGCTCCGAGCGGGAGGGGGCGGTGGTCGAGGTCGCGGGCGTCTCGGAGGAGTGGGCGACGCGCTTCGCCCTCTCTTTCGGGGGCGAGGCCGACGTGGTCGCCCCGGCGAGCGCCCGGCGCCACTACGCCGAGGCGGTCCGCCTCACGCTCGCGAGGTACGGCTGACCGGCGGGTCCCCGCGCCGCCCACCCTGGGTGGCCGTGAACCGATCCTGGCGCCCTGTGAATTCGCGCACTTGGCCGCGGCACGATCCGCGCATTACCTGCGCCGCGGACGGGCACGGGAGCAGCGAATGGCGCGGGTCCTCATCGTCGACGACACCGAGATCGTGCGGGCCGCCATCACCCGGGCGGTGCGCGAGCTCGGTCACGTGGCCGAGACGCAGTCCGACGTCGTCGAGGCGCTCGCCCTCGCGCAGCGCAACCCCCCCGACCTCGCCCTGCTCGACTTCCAGATGCCGCTCGTGAACGGCGCCACCTTCTTCGCCGAGCTTCGGGAGGCGCTGGGCGACCGCTGCCCCAAGGTCATCATGGTGTCGGCCGCTCCGCGCGAGGAGATCGAGGCCGCCCTCGACCCGGAGTGCCGCCCCGTCGCCTTCGTCAGGAAGCCGTTCACGCTCGAGGAGCTCGAGCGGACGGTCGGCGCCGCGCTCGGTCAGCCCACGAGCCATTGAGAGGCCAGGTAGGGAAGCCGCTGAGCCGCGCGCTCCCTCACCCCGACCCTCTCCCTCGGTGAGGGAGAGGGGGATGAATCCACGCTGCGCTCCCCCCCCCGACCCTTTCCCTCGATGTGAGGGAGAGGGGGGCGATCCACTCTACCGGCGCGCCTTCTTCGCCTTCCCGGCGGCCTTCTTCCGCTGCGGCGCCGGCTTCCTGGCCGCGGCCTTCGCCTTCTTCGGCGCGGCCTTGCGCGCCGCGGGCTTGCGCCGCGCGGGCTTCGCGGCGCCGCGCGCGCGGGCCGCCTCGCCGCTCCGCGTCCACTCGAGGAGCATGTCGGCGACGGCCGACAGGTCCTTGTCGCCGCGCCCGGCGGCGGCGGCGGTGGCGTAGAGCTTGCGCACCGCGGCGCTCACCGGCATCGAGGCGCCCTGGTCGGCGGCCGACTCCGATGCCAGCCGGAGGTCCTTCTCCTGGAGGGAGAGGGCGAAGCGCGGGGCGAAGTCGTCGTTGACGATCTGCTCGCCCTTCATGAGGTAGAGCGGCGAGTGGTAGGCGGAGGACTGGAGCACCTCGATGAAGCGGCCGAGCGGCACGCCGCCGGTCGCGGCCAGCGCGAGCGACTCGCCGAAGGCGGCCATCATCGCGCCGCCGACCGCGTTGACGCAGACCTTCAGCAGCGCGGCCTGGACCGGGTCGTCCATCTCGAAGATGCGCGCGGAGACGGCGTGGAGCGCCGGGTGGGCGCGCTCGCGCGCCTCGCGCGGGCCGCCGGCGACCACCACGAGCTGCGCCTTCTCCGCGGCGGTCCGGGAGCCGAGGACGGGCGCCGCCACGAAGCGGGCGCCCCGCTTCTCGACGCGCTCGGCGATCGCGCGGGCCGCGCGCGTCCCCGAGGTGGACATGTCGACGAGCACGTCGCCCGGCTTCAGCCCCGCGAGGACGCCGTTCGGTCCGCCCAGGATCGCGTCGAGCGCCCGCTCGTCCGAGACGCAGGTGATGACGAGGTCGCGCCCCTCGGCGCACTCGCGCGGCGTCTTCGCCACGCGCACCGACTTCGCGGCGAAGGGCTGCGTGCGATCGGGGCTTCGGTTCCAGACCGTGAGGCCGAGGCCGGTCTTGCGGATGTTGTTGGCCATCGCGGTACCCATGGTCCCGAGGCCGAGGAAACCGATCTGGATTGGCATGGCTTAAGACTTAGCCCACCTGAGGGCGTCCTTCCAGCGTCCACTCATGACTGAACGTCGCAAGAGCCGCTTGGAGGCGGCGCCGAAAGATGCGACGCTCGGCGTCCCCCGCGGCTCGGGTGAACGGCCGGGGAAGCCCCTGGAGCGAGAGCAACGGATGGAACGACCGGACGTCATCGTGTTGGGCGGCGGGGTGAGCGGCCTCGCGTACGCCTTCCGCGCCGCGAAGGCGGGGCAGGAGGTCCTGGTGGTGGAGCGGGAGGCCGGGCGGGTGGGCGGCTGCCTACACTCCCATCGGCTCGCCGACGGCTACTGGTTCGAGCTGGGTGCGCACACGACCTACAACAGCTACGGCGGCCTCCTCGCGATGGTGGAGGGGACCGACTTCGCCGGGAAGCTCCTGCAGCGCGGCCCCGCGCGCGCGCGCTTCGGCATCAAGCGCGGCGGGGAGTGGCGCTGGCTCTCGCCGCCGAAGGTGCTCCTCCAGCTTCGCTGGCTCGACCTGCTCCTCCACGCGCCCTTCGGGATCCTGGCCGGCAAGGAGGGGAAGACCGTCGAGCAGTACTACACGCGGCTGCTCGGGCCGCGGAACTTCCGCGAGATCATCTCGCCCTTCTTCTCCACCGTGCCGTCGCAGACCGCGGACGCGTTCCCGGTCGAGGGGCCCGGCGCGCTCTTCAAGAAGCGGCCGCGGCGGGAGGAGTACCCCCGGAGCTTCGGAGTCCAGGGCGGGCTCCAGGCGCTCTGCGAGGCGGTCGCGAGCCTCCCCGGGATCACGGTCGAGGGCGGGCTGGAGGCGCGCCGGGTCTCGAAGGCGGGCGCGGGCTTCGCCGTGGAGCTCTCCGACGGCCGCACGATCGAGGCGGCCCGCTGCGCCATCGCCACCCCCGCCCCCGCCGCCGCCGCCCTCGTGGAGCGGGACTGGCCGCGGCTCTCCGCGGCGATCCGGCGGATCGGGACCGTGACGGTGGAGACCCTGGGCGTCGTCGTGCCCCGGGAGAAGGTGACGATCCCCGAGGTCGCGTTCCTCGTCGACTCGTACTACTCCGGCGTCACCCGGGACACCTTCCCGGACGCCCGCTGGCGCGCCTTCGCGTTCCACTTCCGGGAGCGGCGCGTATCGCGCGAGGAGAAGCTGCGGGTGGCGGCGGAGTGCCTGGGGATCGGGCCGGCCGACTTCGCCGAGACCGTCGAGGCCAGCCGCACGCTCCCCGCGCCGCGGCTCGAGCAGGGCGCCATCCTCGCCGAGATGGACGCGGCGCTCGCGGGCGAGTCGCTGGCCGTCACCGGGAACTACATGCTCGGCATGTCGATCGAGGAGTGCGTGCAGCGCTCGTTCGCCGAGTGGGAGCGCGTGGCGGGGTAGCCGCGCGCCGGCGCCCCCTCACCCTGGCCCTCTCCCCCGGTGGGGCCCGGTGGGGGAGAGGGGAGGGTTCATCGGGGGACCCGCCTCGCCTAGTAGTTCACGCCCTTCAGGTACGTGCGCGGGGCGGCGGGATCGACCTCGATCACGTCCGGCCGCATCATCTCGTTGTCCTCATGGTCGAGGATGTGGCAGTGCCAGACGTAGCCGTGGGTGTTGGCGAGGTTGCCGTTCGCCACCAGGGTCGCGGGGTCGTACCCGTCGTTCGGCGAGAACGGGTAGCCGGTCGTCTTCAGGGCGAGCGCGGCGTCCTGCGGCGCCCATCGGACGACCAGGCGGGTCACCATCCCGGGCGGAACCTGGAGGGTGTCCTTCCAGCCGACCTCGCCGGGAGCCGGGGGGATCGTCCCATTCCTCAGGAACGGGAGGACGTCCGGGTTCCCTCCGTACTTGCCGCCGGAGGCGACCGACGGGCCGTACGCGAGCGGCGGGCCGAAGCCGGAGCAGAAGACCTTCGCCGGGCAGGCCGGGGTCCCGTTCCCCGGGAACGCCAGGGAGTAGGCGGCGAAGAAGGCCTTCGTGTCGAAGCTCTGGCGGTTCATGATCTGGAACGTCGCGAGGTGCGTGTGGATCGGGTGGGAGTCCATCGTCGTGTTCACGATCTCCCAGAGCTCGGTCGTGCCTTCGATGGGCATCTCGGAGACCCCCTCCGTGATGCCGTTGACGGTGACCGGTTGGAAGTCGCCGTAGGTGCGCTTCGTGTCGCCTGACCAGCGCGTGTTGTTGAGGAGGATCTCCTCGGGGCCCCCCGGATAGGCGGTGGTGAGCCCCGTCACCGGATCGATGGCGGTCTGCGGTGCGAGCGGCACCTCGTTGAGCGTCAGCTGGCGCGTCTTCGAGAGCGCCACGCCCGCGGCCAGGGTCCCCGTCGCGGGGTTGGTGAGGCGGAGGATCGGCGCCGGCCGGAGCGCGATGCCCGACGCGGGATCGTAGGTGGTGTCGGCGACCGGGGTCGCGCTCACGCGGAACTGAAGGATCCTGCCGGTGGTCGTCCCCTGGGGCGCCGCGCCGCCCGGGTAGGGGGCCTTGGCGGTGTTCCTCAGGATGAGCGTCTGCCCCGCGACCTTGGTGAAGTCCACGATGACCTCGTAGCGCTCGCCGGGCATGACGACGAGGCGAGCCATCGGCGCGGGCGCGTCGAGGAAGCCGCCGTCGTTCCCGATGACCCACATCGTGGGGCCGGCCTTCCCGTTCGCCGCGCTGATCAGGAACATCTCGTAGGTGCGGGCGTTGGACCCGTTCAGGAACAGGAACCGGTAGCGGCGCGGCTCGACCTGCAGGTACGGCCAGACCTTCCCGTTCACGACGATGGTGTCGCCGATGAACTCGGGGACCCAGTACGGGTGCTGCGGGTTGAGGGCCGAGAGGACGCCGCCGGAGGTGTCGTTCGGGAAGTAGAGCTGCCCGTTGGTGTCGAACATCCGGTCCTGCAGGACCAGCGGGACGACCTCCTGGACCGGGCGCATCTTGATGCCGGTGAACCAGGCCTCCTGGGCGGGATCGAGGAGGTAGTAGACGCCGGCGATGCCCGCGTAGACGTTGAGGCGGGTGGCGCCGAGGACGTGGTCGTGGAACCAGAGCGGCGCGGCCCCCTGGCTGTTCGGGTAGCTGTAGACCGCCTCGTTGGCGGCCGCCGCGAAGTTGGGGTTGGAGTAGAAGTCGTGGCCCTTGATGAGGCCGTCGCTCGTGAACCAGGCGTCGGGGCCGCCGTCGAGGACCGGGGGCACCTCGCCGCCGTGCAGGTGGGGGACCGCGGGGATGCCGACGGCGCTGTAGCCGCCGACGAGGTTCACCGGATCCCACCACTCGCCGAAGTTGAGGGAGCACTCCGTCTTGTAGCCCGGGATCCCGACGCCGACCGCCGGCGGGCTGCCGGTCTGCATGTGGCACATGTTCCCCTCGGGGCCCATGCTGGTCATTCCGGCCGGCGTCGCGCCGAGCGGGTCGGCCCAGTGGAGGGTCTGGTCGGTGCCGTACTTGAAGGCGAGCAGGTTGGTGCCGAGGACCGTCGGGAGGGCGTTGGCGTAGCGGATGGACGTCGGCGTCCCGCGGGTGTTGACCAGCACCGGTCCGATGTACGAGTCCTGGGCCGCCGTCGGGCACGCGGCGCCCGGGATGTAGCCCCAGGTCCAGGTGAAGCCGGCGTAGGTGCTCCCGACGGGCGGCACGAAGGTCGAGGGCAGGATCCTCGACTTGAACTCGCACATCGAGAGCTGCAGGGGCGTCACGGGCGCCTGCTGGTTCACGACGAGCGTCCGGAGCCCGGTCGTCCCGAAGGTCGCCGGGGTGAGGTTGAGGACCGGGAGCGGATCGACGAACTGCGGGATGTTCTTGGCGGGCAGCGGGATCTGCGGCGTCTGCGCGGCGAGCGCCGGCACCGCGAGGGCGAGCCCCAGCGCGGCCCCCGCGATCGGCAGCGGCGTGAAGCGTCGGTTCGACTGCATGGTGACCTCCCCCTGCTTTCGGGTGGCGCAGGCGGGAGGCCGTTCGGGTCGGGATGAGCCGCAGCGGAGCCCCCCCGCGCGTCTGCGCCAGGCATGGACGGTGGCCACGAACGCGCCGGCGGCAAGCCGCCGACACGCGAGGGGTGACTCCCGCGGCCCGGCCCGGACCGGTCGGCGCGGCGCGAACGGCCGGCGCGGCTAGTTGGCCGTGCCGCCCTGCGTCCCCAGCAGCGACGCGAGGCGCGAGGCGAGCTTCCGCGGCGTCACGGCCACGGCGGGCGCCACGAAGATGGTGTCGTCCCCCGCGATCGTCCCGAGCACCTGGTCGAGGCCGGCCCGGTCGATGGCGTGCGCGACGGCCGACGCGCTCCCGGGCTGCGTGCGGATCACGGCCAGCGAGCCGTTGGCGGCGACGCCGGTGACGAGCCCCCGCAGCGGCGCCAGCGAGCCGGCGGAGGGGTCGTCGGGCAGCTCGTAGAAGGCCCCGTCCCGGCGTGAGACGCGCCGGGCGCCGAGCCGCGCCAGGTCGCGGGAGAGGGTGGCCTGCGTGGCGGAGAAGCCCTCCGAGGCGAGGGCGGAGAGCAGCTCCTCCTGCGTCGAGACGCGGCGGCTGCGGAGGATGCGCGCGACGGCGTCGCGCCGGCGGTCGGCGGCGTTCATGCCTGCACCAGGGAGCCGACGCCACGGTCGGTGAAGAGCTCGGCGATGACGGTGTGGGGCTGGCGCCCGTCGAGGACGTGGACCCGCTCCACGCCGCCGGCGAGCGCCGCCTGGATCGACTGGGCCTTCCACTTCATGCCGCCGGCGATCGCGCCGGTCTCGATCATCCGGCTCAGGTCGGCGCGGGTGAGCTGGCGGACGAGGTCGCCGTCCGGCGCCGAGGCGAGGATCCCGGGGACGTCGGTCAGGTAGATGAGCTTCTTCGAGCCGAGCGCCACCGCGACCGCTGCCGCCACCTCGTCGGCGTTGATGGAGAGGCTCTCGCCCCCCTCGCCGAGGCCGATCGGGGAGATGACCGGGACGTAGCCCTGGTCGAGGAGCATGGACAGGAAGGCGCGGTTGATCTCGACGACCTCGCCCACGCGCCCGAGGTCGCGCCCGGACTCGTGCGTCGCCCTGCGCGCCCTGACGAGCGAGCCGTCCTTGCCGGAGAGCCCCACCGCGCCGGCGTTGCGCGCGTTGAGCAGCGCGACCAGCTCCTGGTTCACCTTCCCGGTGAGCACCATCTCGACCACCGGGAGGCTCTGCGCGTCCGGGATCCGCATGCCGTCCACGAACTCGCTCCGCTCGCCGAGCTTCTCGAGCGTCTTCGAGATCTCGGGGGCGCCGCCGTGGACGACCACCGGCTTCAGGCCGACCCGCTTCAGGAGCGTCACGTCCTCGGCGAAGGCCTCCTTGAGGCTGTCCTTCACCATCGCGGCGCCGCCGTACTTGATGACCGCCACCTGGCCCGAGAAGGCGGCGATGTACTTGAGCGCCTCGACGAGCAGGGACCGCTTGAAGGCGGGCGAGTAGTTGGCGACCTTGTCGTCTTTGCCCACCCCACCGTCGGCCTTCTGGACGATGAGCGAGGAGTAGTCGGCGTTGATCTTCACGTAGTCGTAGGAGAGGTCGCAGCCCCAGGAGACCGCGCGGGCCGAGCCCTCGGCCAGCTCCACGAGGACGTCGATCCGCGCCTCCCGCATCCGCCCCTTGAGCCCGTCGCGGTCGTGGTCGGCCGGGGCGCCCTTCTCGAAGACGGTGATCCCCTGGATGACGACCCGCGCCCGGTAGGGGTCGATCGCGAAGCCCTGGGAGCCGGCGCGGGCGCCGACCGTCGCGAGGACGCGCCCCCAGTTCGGGTCGGCGCCGAAGACGGCCGCCTTCACGAGGGGGGAGGTGGCGATGGCGCGGGCGAGGTCGCGGGCGCAGGCGTCGTCCGGGGCGCCGGTCACCACCACCTCCAGCATCCGCGTCGCGCCCTCGCCGTCGGCGGCCATGGCGCGGGCCATCTCGCCCAGCAGGTCCCGCAGCGCGGCCTCGAAGACGTCGAGGTCGGGGCCGGGCTCGGCGACCCGCGGGTTGCCGGCGAGGCCGTTCGCGAGGGCGTAGATGGTGTCGTTGGTCGACATGTCGCCGTCCACCGTCACCATCTCGATCGTGTCGTGCACCGCGCGGACGAGGGCCTCCTGCAGGACCTTCGGCGTGATGGCGGCGTCGGTCGTGATCACGCAGAGCGTGGTCGCGAGCTGCGGCGCGAGCATGCCGGAGCCCTTGGCGACGCAGCTGATCACCGCGGGCTTCCCCCCCAGCACCACCTCCCGCGCCGCCATCTTGAGGCGCGTGTCGGTGGTCATGATCGCCTCGGCGGCGAGATCCGGGTGGTCGCCGAGCTGCTCCGCGAGCGCGGGGAGCGCCGCGAGGATCTTCATCGCGGGGAGCCGCAGGCCGATGACGCCGGTCGAGGCGGCCAGCACGGAGCGCTTCTGGATCCCGAGCGCGTCGGCCACCGCCCCGCGGATCACGCCCACGTCGTCGAGCCCGCCGGGGCCCGTGAGGGCGTTGGCGTTGCCCGAGTTGACGACGACCGCGCGCATCCCCTCGGCAGGGACGCGGGGGCGGCCGTCCAGGACCGGGGCCGCCGCCGCCTTGTTGACGGTGAAGACCCCGGCAGCGGCCGCGGGGTGGTCGCTGACGACGAGGGCGAGGTCGCGGCGCTGGGGCTTGATCCCGCAGGCGACGCCGCCGAACCGGAAGCCCTTCGGGATCCGCATGCCGCTCATCTCACCCTCCCAGCAGGTCGAGCCCCGTCGTCTCGGGGAGGCCCATCGCCGCGTTCATCGCCTGGACCGCCTGCCCGGCGGCCCCCTTCACCAGGTTGTCGATGGCGGAGGAGACGACCGCCACGCCGGCCCGTCCGTCCATCGCCACCCCGACGTGGCAGCGGTTGGTGTGCACCACGTCCTTCACCATCACCTTGTCGGCTGGGAGGAGCCGCACGAAGGGCTCGCCCGCGTAGGCCGCGCCGATGGCCTCGTGGAGATCCGAGGACTTCGGCTTCCCGGAGAGGCGCAGCGTGACGGTCGCGAGGATGCCGCGCCGGATGGGGACGAGGACGGGCGTGAAGGAGATGGGGCCGCAGGCGCCCGCGTACCGCGCGACCGTCTGCTCGATCTCGGGGACGTGCTGGTGCCTCCCGAGCCGGTAGGCGCGGACGTCCTCGGCGGTCTCGCAGAAGGAGTAGTCCTCGCTCGCCTTGCGGCCGGCGCCCGAGACGCCGCTCATGCCGGTGACGCAGATCCCGTCCGCGGAGACCAGGCCGCTGCGGACCAGCGGCGCGATGGCGAGCGCGATGGCGGTGGCGTAGCAGCCGGGGTTGGTGACGAGCCTCGCGCCGGGGAGCTTGTCCCGGGCCAGCTCGGGCAGGCCGTAGCGCGCGTCGGCGAGCAGGTGGGGCGCGGGGTGGTCGAACCCGTACCACGGGGGGTAGGCGGACACGTCGAGCAGGCGGAAGGCGCCCGAGAGGTCGACGACGCGCGCCCCCTTCGCGACGAGCTTCGGCGCGACGTCGGCGGAGACCTCCGCCGGGGTGGCCAGGAAGACCCAGTCGGCGTCCGCCGCCGGCCCCTCGGCGAGGGGGCGGTAGGCGAGCTGCTCGATCTCCCCCTGCAACGGCAGGCGCGCCCCGGCCCGCTCGTCGGACCAGCGGTCGGAGTAGAGGGCGGTGACGCGGACGGCCGGGTGGCGCGCGAGGATCCGGGTCAGCTCGAGCCCCGAGTAGCCGGAGGCGCCAACGATCGCGACCGTATGCTTATTCATGGTGCTGCATGAATATGCAGAAGCCGGCAGGGGCGTCAACGATCGCGCGAAAGAAAAACGGCCGGCGCGAGGAGCGCCGGCCGTCGATGTGCCCAGGAGAGGATTCGAACCTCCACGGTTTTGAGGCCGCCAGACCCTGAATCTGGTGCGTCTACCAGTTCCGCCACCTGGGCGATGGGGGCTCCTCTGTAGCCGCGCCTCCCTGAGGTGTCAAGGCGCGGCCGACGCGCCCCGGGCCCGTCCGCCGGGCGCGTCCGCGCGGAGGCACGCCGCGCCGGACGGGGCAGCGAGGTCG
>DATIVK010000150.1:0-7827 GCA_035465955.1 Anaeromyxobacteraceae bacterium
CTCGGCCGGCGCCAGGCCCGGCTGCGGCGCGGCGGGCTCCACGGCGGCGGCCACGCCGGGGGTGCCGGGCGGAGGCGGCGGGAGCGGTGCCTCGAGGCCGGCCCCGGGCTTCTCCTCGTGGAGCACGGCGCCGGTGCGGTCCCGCACGCGGAGGACGAGGACCGGCGCCGCGCGGCGGCCGCCGGCGGCGATCGAGGCGTAGGCGTTGACCAGCTCGAGCGGCGTGACCTCGCCCGTCCCGAGGCCGAGCGTCAGGTTGCGCGGGAGCTCGTCGGTGATCCCCATCCGCTTCGCGAAGTCCGCCACGCGGTCGACCCCGAGGCCGTCCACCAGCTTCACCGACACCGTGTTCTTGGACTCGGCGAGGGCGCGCTGCATCACCATCGGGCCGTCGAACGCGTCGCGCTCGAAGTTCCGGGGCTTCCACTCCTTGCCGGTCCACGGGTCCCGGTAGAGGTCGGGGGTGTCGTAGACGATGGTCGCCGGCGTGAAGCGCCGGGACTCGATCGCCGCGCCCCAGACGAAGGGCTTGAAGGAGGAGCCGGGCTGGCGCTTCGCCTGGACGGCGCGGTTGAACTGGGAGGTGGCGAAGTCGTAGCCGCCGACCAGCGCCCGCACGCCGCGCGTCGCCGGGTCCACCACGGCGAAGGCCCCCTGGACGAGCGGCACCTGCTCGAGCGACAGCGGGACCGGCTTCCCGGCGCGCGCGAGGCGGAGCGGCGGCGCCTTCCCCTGCATCACCCGGACGAGGACGACGTCCCCCCGCGCCACGACGGCGCCCATCTGGCGGGGCGAGGCGGTCCCCGAGACCGGGTTGAACTTGCGCGCCCACGCGGCGTCGGAGAGCGGCAGCGTCCCCTTCGCGTTGCCGAGATCGACCACCGCCTCCTTCTCCCGCACCTCCACCACGAGGCCGCCGTAGACCTCGCCGGCCTCGAGGGGCAGGGGGCGGGCCATCCGCGCCACGGCGCTCTCCGCCTCCTCGCTCGGCTCGATGTCGCCGCTGTCCACGCGCGACAGGTCCCAGACCATGACCGCGTCGGGGCGAGCCGCCGCCACGAGCCGGCGCCGCCAGGCCGGCGTCGCCGCGGCGAGCTGGGCGTCGTCGAGGTGCGCGAGCGGGCCCCGCCAGCCCTGCCGCTTGTCGACCGCCCGCAGCGTCGCCCGCAGCGCCGACTCCGCGTAGCGCTGCAGCAGGGGATCCATGGCGACCTCCACCTGGAACCCCTCCGTGTCCACCGTCTCGGCCCCGTACTGCTCGTCGAGCCACTTGCGGACCGCGTCGGCGTACCACGCGCCGGGCGGCTCGGCCTCGGGCGGCGAGGTGACGATGGGGCGCCGCTCCTCCGCCGCCGCCTGCGCGGCGGTGATGAACCCCTCGGCGGCCATCCGCTCCAGCACGTACCGCTGCCGGTCCTTCGCGCCGGCCGGGTGGCGGACCGGCGACCAGCGCGCCGGCGACTGGATCACGCCGGCGAGCATGGCGGCCTCGCCGAGCGTCAGCTGCTTGACCGGCTTCGCGAAGAAGAAGCGGCTCGCCTCCTCGACGCCGTAGCGGCCGTGCCCGAAGTAGATCTGGTTCAGGTAGAGGTAGAGGATGTCGTCCTTGCTCAGGTTCTGCTCGAGCCGCGGGGCGAGGACCAGCTCCTTCACCTTCCGCTTCGGCTTCCACTCGCTCTGGAGGAGGAAGGTCTTCACCACCTGCTGCGTGATGGTGGAGCCGCCGCAGGCGAGCCGGCCGCGGAGGAGGCCACGGGCGGCGCACTTGGCGATCGCGAGGTAGTTGACCCCCTGGTGCTGGTAGAAGCTGGCGTCCTCGGCGGCCACCACCGCCTTGCGCAGGACCGCGGGGATCTCCTCGATGGGGACCACGGTCCGCCGCTCACGGGCGAAGACGAAGGCCTCGCTCCCGTCCGCGGCGAGCACCCGCGTCGCGACGATCGGCCGGTAATCCTTCAGCGTATCGAAGGCGGGGAGCTCACGGGTCCAGGCCCAGAAGCAGGCGGCGCCGGCGAGCGCCAACGAGACGGCGGCGGCAGCGCCCCAGAGCAGGACACGGCGGGGGGAGACGCGGCGAGGCACGGTGTCGGGGTCCTGCCCGGCGGGGGGAGCGCCGCCGGCGTTGGGGGGGAGCGGGTCCACGTCGAGGGGGCGACGATACGCCCTGCGTCCCGCGAGGGGAAGGGGCGCGAGAAGCGCGCCGCTCGCGGGAATACCGAATGGCCGCGGCCGTTTCTTTGACGCCCGGCGCCAGCGGCGCGAGATATCGATATCGCTCGCGCCTTGGCGGGCAGACCGCGGCTTCCCGCCTGCGGGAGGGAACATGGGACGCGTCCAGATCGTCACGATGGGTGTGGTGGGGCTCCTCTGGCTGGGCGGCTGCCCGGTCAGGCCGAAGCACGGCGAGTGCCGCAGCAGCGCGGACTGCGCGGAGCAGGGTGGGGTCGGCGCGGTCTGCGTGGAGGGACGCTGCCAGGAGTGCGGCGTGGACGCCGACTGCCGCGCGGGGTTCGTGTGCCGCTCCTGGAAGTGCATCCCCAGGCCGGAGTGCGCCGGCGACGCGGACTGCCCCGACGGCAAGGAGTGCGAGTCCGGGCGCTGCCGGGCGCCGAAGGCGGCCTCCGCCGCCGGCCGGGAGTGTGCCTCCCACGTCGACTGCGGCGAGGGGCGGCTCTGCAACGCCGAGGGGCGCTGCGTCGACCGGCCCGAGACGGACGACCCGGCGTGCGCCGACGCGGCGACGTGGGTCGTGCGCTTCGGCTTCGACGAGTCGTCCCTCGTCGGGGACGCGCAGGCGAAGCTCCAGAAGATCGCCGGCTGCCTGAAGCGGAAGCCGGCCGGGAAGGTCGTCGTGACGGGCCACTGCGACGAGCGCGGCACGACCGAGTACAACCTGGCGCTCGGCAGCCGCCGCGCGGAGGCGGCCCGCAAGTACCTCGCGGGCCTCGGCGTGTCCGGGGCGATCGAGACCGTCACGCTCGGCAAGGAGCGGCCGCTCTGTACCGAGTCCACCGAGTCCTGCTGGGCCCAGAACCGCCGGGCCGAGATCATGGTGTCCCGATGAGCCCGCGGATCCCGCTCCTCGCCCTCGGCCTCGGCGCGCTCGCCGGCTGCTTCGTCCCGCTCGAGCGCGGTCGCCAGATGGAGCTGCGCCTGGACCGGCTGGAGGCCGACTCCTCCGACGCGTACAAGCGGCTCGACGAGCAGCGTGCGGTCTTCAGGGACCGGATCGCCAAGGTCGACGCGAAGCTGGCCGAGGTGCAGAAGAAGCTGGACGAGCTGAACCAGTCCGCGCGCCGGAGCGGCGCGGATCTCTCGGTCGGGCTCGACAAGCTGAAGGAGGACCTCTCGCGGCTGCGCGGGGACCTCGAGGTCGAGCAGCACAAGCTGGCGCAGGTCGAGCAGTCCGTCGACAAGCTGCGCGGCGACACGGACGGGAGGCTGGCGGCCCTGAAGGGCGCCGGCGCGCTCGACGAGTACGAGGCGCGGAAGAAGATCGCGGCCCTCGAGAGGCCCGACGACCGGGCCGCCATCGTGGCCCTCGGCGCGAGGGAGGAGGCGGCCGGCCAGCGCGGGGTCGCCCTCGAGATCTACGAGCAGGTCGTCACGCGGTGGCCGGCCGATCCCGCCGCCGCCGAAGCCGGATACCGCGCCGGGCGGATCCTGCTGGCCCAGAAGCGGTGGCGCGACGCGATCCTCGCGCTCGGGCGGGTCGCCGAGGCGCACCCGAAGGCGGAGCAGGCCCCGGACGCGATGGTCGGCGTCAGCGAGGCCATGATCGAGCTGGGGATGACCGAGGACGCGAAGGCGGTCCTCCAGCAGGTCGTCGAGAAGTATCCGAAGGCGCCCGCCGCCCGGAACGCGCGCGAGTCCCTCCGCTCCCTCGCGGCCGAGGGGAAGAAGCCCGGGAAGCGTTGACCCGCCTCCATGGATGCACGAGGGTGCGTCCTTGGGGGTGAGGTGGGAGGTCTCAGTACACCCCGGGTGCGGGAAAAAGGTGGGTTTCACACCCACTTTGGCGTCTGCGCCGCGCAAGTGCGCGAATTAACGTGATGGTTGACCGGCATGGCGCTCGCAGGGGTGATCCCCCGGAGGGCGGTACTGCCGAGGAGCCAACATGTCCCGTGTCCGAATTGGAGAGTTGCTGGTCAGCGGCGGCGAGATCGACTCGATGCAGTTGAAGAGCGCGCTGGCGCACCAGCGCCGGTGGGGCGGTCGGCTCGGCCAGGCGATCGTGAGCCTCGGCTTCCTCTCCGAGGAGACGGTGCTGTCGGCCGTCGGCTCCCAGATCGGCACGCCGTTCGTCGTGATCGGGCAGCGGGAGGTCTCGCCGTCCGTCGTGGCCCTGGTCCCGCGGAAGGTGATCCTGTCGCGACGGGTGTTCCCCCTCGAGAAGACCACGGAGAACCGTCGCACCCAGGTCGTCGTCGCCTTCCCCGATCCGTCCGACCTGGCGGCCATCGACGAGATCGCGTTCGCGACGGGGCTGACCGTCAAGCCGGTGCTCGCCGCCGAGTGGGACATCGACCAGGCGATCATGCGCCACCTCGGCAACGTCGCCGTCGGGGAGCGGCCGCGGGCGGTGGAGCTCCCGCCGGACACCAGCCCCCTCGCCGATCTGCCGAAGAAGGGGTTCTTCCACTGAACGTCTTCGAAGCGCTCCCCCACTCCCTCGCCAAGGGCCGGGGTGAGGGAGCGCGACGCGCTCAGCCCGCGTGTTCCCCCGTCTCCTCGCCGTCCTCCTCCTCGAGCGGCGGCTCGCCGGGTGAGCGCCCCTCCTCCTGCAGCGACCACTGGTTGATCCGCTTCATGATGGTGCTCTTGGCGAGCTTCAGCTCCCGCACCACCGCGGCGCGCCGCCCGCTGTGGCGCCGGAGCGCGAGCCGGATCGCCTCCCGCTCGATCTCCTCCATCGTGAGGCCGCGAACGTAGAGCGTGTCGTCGTCGCCGTGGGCGCCGGCGCCGCTGCGCGTGTCCTCGAAGACGATGGCGTCCGCCGCGATCGCCTGCCCCTCTCCGCGGAAGAGGAGCGCGCGCTGCACGGCGTTGCGCAGCTGCCGGACGTTGCCGGGCCAGTCGTAACCCTCCAGGCGGCGCAGGGCCTCCTCGGACCAGCGGAGCTGCAGCCCGCGCGGCGCCGAGGCCCGGAGGAAGAGCTCCGCCAGCGCGCGGACGTCCCCACGCCGCGCGCGCAGCGGCGGGACCGTGATCGGCACGACGCAGAGCCTGTAGAAGAGGTCCTCGCGGAACTTCCCGGCCCGCACCGCCGCGCGCAGGTCGCGGTGGGTCGCGGCGACGATCCGCACGTCGCACTGGACCGGCCGCGACGAGCCGACGCGCTTCACCTCCCCGAGCTCCAGCACGCGCAGGAGCTTGGGCTGCAGGTCGAGCGGCAGCTCCCCCACCTCGTCGAGGAAGAGGGTCCCGCCGTGCGCCTCCTCGAACGCCCCCTTGCGCAGCCGCTCGGCGCCCGAGAAGGCCCCCTTCTCGTGGCCGAAGAGCTCGCTCTCGATGAGCGTCTCGGCGATGGCGGAGCAGTTGACCGGGATGAAGGGGCCGGCGCGCCGCTCGGAGCGGGCGTGGAGCGCGCGCGCGACCAGCTCCTTGCCGACGCCCGTCTCCCCCAGGATCGCCACGGCCGCGGTCGACGGCGCGACGCGATCCACCAGCTCGAACACCTGTCCCATCGCCGGGTCGGCGGAGAGCATCCCCTCGAAGGAGGCCGAGCGCGCCGGCGGCGGGGCGGTGAGCGGCTCGAGGACCAGCTCCGCCTCGCCCACGGACACCGGCACGCCGAGCGGGAGCTCGGCCCGCTCCACGCGGGCCCCGCCGAGCCAGGTGCCGTTGGTCGACCCCAGGTCGACGAGGAGCCAGCGCCCCTCGCGCGGCTCGATGCGCAGGTGGCGGGAGGAGACGAAGGGATCGTCGAGCGCCAGATCGGCGCTCCCGCGCTTCCCCACCGTCACCCCGTCCAGCGTCAGGGACTCGACGCGCTCCTCGGACCGCTCCCGGACGCGGATGCGCGCCGCGGGGGGGAGGGGCCCGGGGCTCTCCGCCGCCCGGATCCGGGTCGAGCCCGCGGCGGCGAGGGTCGCGCCGGGCTCCGCGGGCGGCGCCGCCCGGAAGCGCGCGCGCCACGCCCCCAGGGCCAGCTCGGCGCCGTCCGGGAGCGGGGCCTCCTGGACGCTCCGGCCCCCGACCCGCGTGCCGTGGCCGGACCGGTCGAGGAGCACGAAGGCGTCCCCGCGGCGCTCGACGACGGCCTGGACGCGCGAGAGGGCGGGGTCCGGCAGGGTGACGTCGCACTCGGGGGCGCGGCCGATGGCGGTCCGGTCCCCGAGCGCCACGCGGAGCAGCTCCTCCCCGTGGCGGAAGAACGCGAGCTCAGGCATGTCCTGAGCTTACAGTGAACTGCGCTGAGGGTGAAGGTGATCCTTCAGCGCCCGACGAGGGCCTCGAAGTCGGGCAGCCCCTGGAGGGCGTCGAACATCCGGTCCACCTTGATCCAGCCCCTCACGCGCGCCTCGTCGAGCGCCAGGGCGGCGCGGAGCGCCTCGAGGGCCTGGCTCGGCCGGCCCCAGAGGGCGTACAGGGCGGCGGTGTTGTAGTGGAGGAGGACGTCGTCGGACTTGAGCGAGCGCGCCTTCGCGTAGGCGCGCTCGGACTCCGCGTAGAAGCCCTTCTGCGCGTAGCAGATCCCCAGGTCGAGGTGCGCCTCGAAGCTCTCGGGCTCGAGGCGGACGACCTCCTTGAGCTGCGCGATCGCGTCGCGGTAGTCGCCCGCGTCCATCTGCAGGGCGGCCAGCTCGTGGCGCGGGTAGGCGTCCTTCGGCGCCAGCTCGATGGCGGTCCGGAGCGAGCGCTCCGCCTCCTCGGTCTTCCCCTGCTCGGCGAGCGTGAGCCCCAGGTTCAGGTGCGTGTCGGGGTGCTCCGGGTCGAGCGCGAGCGAGGCGCGATACTCCTCCACGGCCATCTCGAGCGAGTGGGCGGCGAGGAAGTTGGCGAGGTTGTAGTGCGCCGTGGGGGCGTCGGGGTCGAGCGCCAGCGCCTCCAGGTACTCCGCGAGCGCCTCGCGGTACTTCTTCTTCTCGGCGAAGACCGTCGCGAGGTTGTCGTGGGCGTGCGCGCTCTCGGGATCGAGGTCGATCGCCTTCCGGAACTCCTTCACCGCCTCGTCCAGCCAGCCCCGATCTGCCAGCTCGATGCCGCGGGCATTGTGCTGGTCCGACAGGGAGATCCGGTCACGCTTGTCGCCGCTCACGGCGGGGAGTCTACTCGGATCGCGCCCGCAGTGCGCGGGCGGGGAGGTCGTCGTGAAGCGACGTACGCTGCTCGTCGGCGCGGTGGCGGTGGCCGCCGTGGCGGTCGTGGTCGCCCGCCGCGCGGGGCGCGAGCCGGAGACGGACGAGGACCGCATCCGCGCCCTCTTCGCGCGGGCGGCGACCGCCGCCGAGGCGCGGCGGATCGCCGATGTGGTCGAGGGAGTCTCCGAGCGCTTCGCGGAGGGCGGCCTCGACAAGCAGGGGATCAAGCGGCTCGTGGCGGGGATGCTGCTGAGGGGCGACTGGGTCGCGGTCACGATCGCGGGCATCGCCGTGACCGTCCAGGAAGGGCGGGCGAACGCCAACGTCGACGTGATCACCGCGCGGGGAGGGAAGGGGAAGGCGCTCGCGGAGCTCGCGCCCCATGAGGCGGCGGCTCACCGGATCGCGTGTCGGCTGGAGCGGGAGGACGGTGACTGGCGCGTCGTCGGGGCGACCTGGGAGGCCATCACCCTCGCCGACGCGCTCACGGGAACGCCGGCGCCCTGAGGGCCAGTGAAGGAAT
>DATIVK010000151.1:0-6660 GCA_035465955.1 Anaeromyxobacteraceae bacterium
TGCACGCGAGCGGCCACCTCCTCTCCGACCCGGGCGCGAAGGTGAAGCACAGCTACCCGCACTGCTGGCGCTGCCACAAGCCGGTCATCTTCCGGGCGACCGACCAGTGGTTCCTGTCGCTCGAGCGGCACGGCCTGCGGAAGACGGCGCTCGCCGAGATCGACCGCGTCCGCTGGATCCCGCGCTGGGGGCGCGAGCGGATCTACAACATGATCGAGAACCGGCCCGACTGGTGCCTCTCGCGCCAACGGACCTGGGGGGTCCCGATCCCGGTCTTCTACTGCGAGGCCTGCAACGAGCCCCTCGTCTCGCCCGCGATCATGGACAAGGTCGCCGACACCTTCGAGGCCGAGGGGATCGAGGCCTGGTACCGGCACGAGGCGAGCCACTTCACCGGCGACGCGAAGTGCGCGAAGTGCGGCAACGCCGGCTTCCGACGCGAGCAGGACATCCTCGACGTCTGGTGGGACTCCGGCGTCAGCTGGGCGGCCGTCGCCGAGCGCTCGAAGGACCTGGGCGTCCCGGTCGACCTCTACCTCGAGGGCTCCGACCAGCACCGCGGGTGGTTCCACTCCTCGCTGCTGACCGGCGTCGCGATCAAGGGGAAGGCGCCCTACGACGCGGTGCTGACGCACGGCTTCGTCCTCGACGCGCAGGGCAAGGCGATGTCGAAGAGCCTCGGCAACACCATCGCGCCCGAGGAGATCATCAAGAAGTACGGCGCCGACATCCTGCGGCTCTGGGTGAGCGCGTCCGACTACCGCGACGACGTCCGCATCGGCGACGAGATCATGTCCGGCCTCGCCGAGGGGTACCGGAAGATCCGGAACACCCTGCGGTACCTGCTCGGCAACCTCGACGGGTTCGACCCCGCGAGGGACCAGGTCCCGGTCGCGGAGCTCGAGCCGATCGACCGCTGGGCGCTCGCGCGGCTCGCCGCGTGGGACGAGAAGGTGAAGGCGTCCTACGAGGAGTACGAGTTCCACGTCGCCTACCACGCGACGATGCAGTTCTGCGCGGTGGAGCTCTCGTCGATCTACTTCGACGTGCTGAAGGACCGGCTCTACACGGCGAAGAAGGACGGGAAGGCCCGGCGCAGCGCTCAGACGGTGCTCTGGACGATCGCCCAGGACGTCATGCGGCTGCTCGCCCCCATCCTCTCCTTCACCGCCCACGAGGCCTGGGGCTTCCTGCCCGGCAAGCCGGCGGAGTCGGTCTTCCTCGCGGGCCTGCCGCGGCGCGACCGGCCCGCGGACGCCGACGCCCTCGAGGAGCGGTTCGGGAGGCTGTTCGAGGTCCGCACGGCGGTCCAGGGGAAGCTCGAGGAGGCGCGCCGCGCGAAGCTCATCGGCTCCGGCCTCGAGGCGATGGTGACGATCCGCGCCGAGGGGGAGCAGCGGAAGCTCCTCGAGTCGGCGAAGGCCGAGCTGCCCACGCTCTTCATCGTCTCGAAGGTGGTCCTCGACCCGCAGTCCGGGCCGCTCTCGGTCGAGGTGGCGCGCGCGCCGGGCCAGAAGTGCGACCGGTGCTGGGTGTACGCCGAGGACGTCGGGAAGGCGCCGGCGCACCCGACGGTTTGCGGCAAGTGTGCGGACGCCCTGACGTGAAGCGCCCCGTCTCCAAGTGGGTCCTGCTCGCGGCGATCTTCGTCGCCGGCGTGGGGCTCGACCAGTGGACGAAGTACCTCGCGGTCGCGAAGCTGACCGACCTGTTCGCGCGGGTCGGCGCAGAGACGCTCGGCCAGAGGATCTCAGCGTTCCTGGGGCACCGGTATCTGGAGACGGTCGCGACCGAGCCGTACTACGTCTTCCGCCCCCTTTGGCGGATGCTCTACGTCGAGAACCCGAACGCGGCCTTCGGCCTCGGGCGGTTCCTCTCCGACGGGCCGCGGCTCGCGCTCTTCCTGGTCGCGGCGCTCGCCGCCGCGGTCGCGGTCGTCTACTACTTCCGCCAGCTTCCCGAGGACCAGCGCTTCCTGCAGGTCGCGCTCGCGCTCGTGCTGGCCGGCGACCTGGGGAACTTCATCGATCGCGCCACCCGGCAGTACGTGATCGACTTCATCGACTGGTACTGGTGGAACCGGCCCGACCTGCGCTGGCCGACCTTCAACGTCGCCGACTCGATGCTCGTCGTCGGCGTGGCGATGCTGCTGTTGAAGCCGTTCCCCTCGAAGGGGGAGCGGGCGGCGGCCGGGAAGGCCTGACCGTCCGCGGCGGTTCTTCCGAGGGTCCCCGCACATGCTCCCCGTCCTCTTCACGATCTCGATCCCCGCGGCCTGGGCGAAGCTCGTCGTCGCCGCCGCCTTCCTCGCCCTCACGGTGGGCCGCGCCTGGTTCTACGTCTGGCGGGCGCGCAAGGAGGGGGACGAGGTCACGCTCGTCGGCGCCGTGAAGGACGACGCGGTCACCGTCGCGATCCTGGCCGGCATCGCGGTGGCGCTCTGGAGGGGCGGGTACCTCGACAGCGACGTCTCGCTGCCGCTGCACACGTACGGCCTGCTCGTCGCGAGCGCGTTCATCATCGGCGCGGCCCTCGCCCAGCGCGAGGCGGCGAAGGTGGGGCTCGACCCGGAGCGGGTCGCCGACCTGTCGTTCTGGATCCTCGCGTCGGCGCTCGTGGGGGCGCACCTCTACTACGTGCTCGTGAACCACGAGGAGTTCTTCGGTCCCGACTGGCTCACGACCACCCGCGTCGTCGGGCGGTGGCCCCGGTTCCTGCTCCCGGCGGGGATGGTCTTCTACGGGGGCTTCATCGGCGCGGTCATCGGCGCCGCCGTCTACATGCGGCGCCACCGGATGAGGTTCCTGCCGTACGCCGACACGCTGATCCCGTCGGTCGCCTTCGGCCACTTCCTCGGCCGGCTCGGGTGCTTCAGCGCGGGCTGTTGCTGGGGCGACGTGGCCCACACGCACCTGCCCTGGCTCGCGAAGTTCCCGCGCGTCTCCCTCGCCTACCAGACCTTCGCCGGGAGGGCGCACCCCGAGGACTTCATCGCGCCGGACCAGGCGACGACGCTGCCGCTCCACCCGACCCAGCTCTACGAGTCGTTCGGGGAGCTGGCGATCTTCCTGCTGCTCGTCCTCGTCGTGCGTCCGCGCAAGCGGTTCGACGGGCAGGTCCTCGCGGTCTGGCTCCTCGTCTACTCGGTCCTCCGGACCGTCGTGGAGGCCTTCCGCGGCGACGTCGAGCGCGGCGTCTACTTCGGCATCGGCGTCGGTCAGTGGACGTCGATCTTCATCCTCGCGGCGGGCGTGCTCGTCTGGGTCCTCGGCGTCCGGGCCCGGGGCGAGCGGCTCGCCGCGTGACCGGCGCTCCGACGGTCGGCGGCCGTTGATCCCGCGCCCCGGCCGACCGTAGGATCGGCCGGTGCCTCCGCCCATCAAGCCGCCGACGAAACCCGCCGCCCAGAAGGGCGGGCTCCAGCGCCCCGAGGACGCCCTCGCCCGGGCGCAGAAGCAGAAGGACGCGATCGCGGACGAGTGCTCGGCGCTCGAGCAGGAGGTGGAGGAACTAAAGGTAAAGTACGAGATGTACTTCCTCGGCGTCGAGAAGCGCGAGCCGGTGAAGTGGCGCGAGGAGCTGAAGAAGCGGGTGCTCCGGATCAAGGAGGCCTTCACGCGCAACGCCGCGCTCCGCTTCCGGCTCCAGTCGCTCCACGCCCGCTTCCTCTCCTACGAGCGGCTCTGGCTCCGCTCCGCGAAGGAGAAGGAGGAGGGGACGTACCACCGGGACGTCTTCAAGGCGAAGATGCACCAGGAGGTGCGGGCGAGGAGGGACCGGGAGGATCGCGAGGCGCGCGCCGCCGAGGAGATCGCCGCCCTCTCCTCCGGCCTCCTGCCGCCTCGCGGCGTGGTGTCCGAGCCGACGCCGCCCCCCGCGCCCCGCGCAGCGGCCGGCACGCCTCCGCCCACGGCTCCTCCCGCGGCGACGCCGCCCCCCGCCGCGACGTCCGGCGGCGCCGTCGCCGACCGGCAGATGCGCGACCTCTACACGCAGTACATCGCCGCCAAGAAGCAGTGCGGGGAGGACGTGTCGCGGCTCACGTACGAGGCGGTCGCGAAGAGCGTGAACAAGCAGGTCCCCGACATCCTCAACCGCTACAAGGCGAAGTCGGTGGAGTTCAAGGTGGTCGTGAAGGACGGGAAGGCGTCCCTGAAGGCGGTCCCCAGGACGTAGCCTCGGGGTGCCGCTAGAGGGTTGCCTTCCGGCCGCGGGGATCGTAAAAGACCCAACCCCGGCCGGAAGCAGGCCGGCGAAGCACGCCTGGATAGCTCAGCTGGTAGAGCAGGGGACTGAAAATCCCCGTGTCCCTGGTTCGATTCCGGGTCCAGGCACTGACATCCGAGCCCGTACATCAGAGGCCCCGCTCACGAAAGTGCGCGGGGTTTCGTTGTACTTGGGCGACGTGAAGTGGGCGGAGCCGTCGGCAAGGGCACCGGGGTTCGCAGTCCGACCGCACCGCCAGAATCCGCCCAACTTTCGCGGTTGTTGTCACAACTCTGGTACAGCGCCGGACTCATTGGACTCGCTGGACCGCGGGTCGTGTCGATTCGCGGGGTTCCAGCGAGGGACACGGGGATTGAAGGTACTGGTGTCCATCACTTCGAGGGGCGGCTTGACCGCCGTATCCATATGGATACACTTGCGGCGTGTACACGGTCCGCCTCACCGAGGAGTTCCAGGCGTGGCTCGATGACCTCGCCGACAAGCGGGCTCAGGTCCGCATCGCCGCGCGCCTCCGTCAGGCCGAGTCGGGGAACCTGGGCGACTGGGCCTCGGTGGGCGGCGAGGTCTCGGAGATGCGGGTCCACTTCGGGCCTGGGTACCGCCTCTACTTCACGCGGCGCGGCGGGGTGCTGATCATCATGCTGGCAGGCGGGGCCAAGGCTTCGCAGGCCCGAGACATCCGGCGCGCGCAGCGCATTGCTGCTGAGTTGGGAGAAGAGTGATGAAGACCAAGAAGAAGGCTATCAGGCCTCGCCGCAAGCTGCTGCCGTTCGACGCCGCCCGCTACCTCAGAGACGACGAGGCGGTGGCAGAGTACGTGAGCGCGATTCTCGAGACCGGCGACACCGACCTCCTGCTCGTGGCGCTCGGCGACGTCGCGCGGGCGCGGGGGATGGCAAAGGTGGCGAAGGACTCCGGCCTCGGGCGCGAGAGCCTCTACAAGGCGCTGGCGCCGGGGGCGAAGCCGCGGTTCGATACGGTGCTCAAGGTGGCCCGGGCGCTCGGGGTGAAGCTTACGGCGCAGGTATCGTGACCCGCCGCATCGAAGGGATCGCCGGGTGACCCCGCACCACCCCGAAGGCCTCGCGCCGATCGATCCGCTGGCTGTGCCCTTGCCTCACGGGACCGAGGTCACGACCCGCGTCGAACGGACGCTCGGTGACCGCCGTGTCCCGCAGGGGGTCGTGGGGCGCGTCGTGGCCATCCGGGACGACGGCTTCGACGTGCTGGTCACCGGCGTGGGGGTTGTCCGGTACACCCGCGAGGAGCTGCTCCCTCGGCGCCCGGGGCAGCTCCGGTTCGCGGAGCAGCGGGCCGCCGACTGGGAGGCGCTCCGGCCGTGCGTCGTCCTCGAAGCCACCGTCGGCTCGCGCGCCTGGGGGCTGGCGGACGAGGGGTCAGACACGGATCTCCGCGGCGTCTTCGTCCTCCCCTTCCCGTGGACGGTGGGGCTCCTCGACCCGCCGGCGACGCTGACGAGCGCGGACGGAAGCATCACCTACTGGGAACACCGGAAGGCGATCGAGCAGGCGGTCCGCGCCGACCCGAACACGCTCGAGCTCCTCTTCGTCCACACGGTCCAGGCAACGGATCCGATCGGCGAGTGGCTCCTCGAGGCTCGTGATGCCTTCGCGTCGGCCGACCTCTTCGGGAGCTTCGGCCGATACGCCGTGAGCCAGCTCGGAAAGCTCTCTCGCTCTGCGCGGCTCGCCGAGCACCGCGGCCTCGTCCTCGACTGGCTGAGGGTCGATCCGCCGCCGAGCCTCGACGCCGTCGCCGGTCGGCTCGCCGCGATCTCTCCGCGGCCGGCGCCGACGCCCGCCGACGGCCTCATCGCGGCGAAGGAGTACGTGAAGCAGCTCTACCGCTCCCTCTTCGACCAGGGGCTCCTCGACGCCAACGACTTCGCCGCCCTGGTGCGATACGCGCGCGGGGGAGGTAAGCAGCCCGAGCCTGCGCGCGAGCTGCGGCCGAAGAACGCCTACAACCTCCTGCGCCTCATTCACGTCGCCACTGGCTGGCTGCGGACGGGACGCCCCGAGCTGGAGATGAAGGGGGCGGTGCGGGAGCGGCTCCTCGAGATCAAGCGCGGCGCGGTGGACCTCGACGCGGTCCTTGCGGAGGCCGAGCGGCTGGTTCCGCCGCTCGAGGCGGCGCGGGACGCGACGAAGCTCCCGAGGCGACCGGACCTCGTCAGGGCTGATGCGCTCTTGCGCAGGATCGGCGAGGAGGTCGCCAGGCGGTGGGTGCTGCAGGTGGCTGGACCCCTTGGCGCCGACGCGCCGCGCCCTCCGACGATCCGCGAGGAAGCGACGTGAACGAACTTCTGAATGCCCGCCAGCGCGCCGTCGCCGACCGCGCCCTCGACGAGGAGAGCGCGGTCCGGCGCCACCTCGTGGTCGCGCTCTCCGGCGGCCACGCCTACGGCTTCCC
>DATIVK010000152.1:0-6328 GCA_035465955.1 Anaeromyxobacteraceae bacterium
TCGAGGAGGTCGAGCCGGTCGAGGCGATCATGCGCCGCTTCAAGACCGGCGCGATGAGCTACGGCTCCATCTCGAAGGAGGCGCACGAGGCGCTCGCCATCGCGATGAACCGGATCGGCGGCAAGTCGAACACCGGCGAGGGCGGCGAGGATCCCGAGCGCTACAAGCCGCTGCCGAACGGCGACTCGAAGAACTCGGCCATCAAGCAGGTGGCGAGCGGCCGCTTCGGCGTGACGAGCGAGTACCTCGTCAACGCCGCCGAGCTCCAGATCAAGATGGCGCAGGGCGCGAAGCCCGGCGAGGGCGGCCAGCTCCCCGGCGAGAAGGTCTACCCGTGGATCGCGAAGACGCGCCACGCGACGCCGGGCGTCGGCCTGATCAGCCCGCCGCCGCACCACGACATCTACTCGATCGAGGACCTGGCGCAGCTCATCCACGACCTGAAGAACGCCAACCACCGGGCGCGCGTCAGCGTGAAGCTCGTGGCCGAGGTGGGCGTCGGCACCATCGCCGCCGGCGTCGCCAAGGCGCACGCCGACGTCGTCCTCGTCTCCGGCCACGACGGCGGCACCGGCGCCTCGCCGCTCACCTCCATCAAGCACGCAGGCATCCCCTGGGAGCTCGGGCTCGCCGAGACGCACCAGGTCCTGCTGATGAACGACCTGCGCAGCCGCATCGCGGTCGAGGTCGACGGCCAGCTCAAGACCGGGCGCGACGTCGTGATCGGCGCGCTGCTCGGCGCCGAGGAGTTCGGCTTCGCCACGGGCCCGCTGGTGTCGCTCGGCTGCATCATGATGCGCGCCTGCCACCTCAACACCTGCCCGGTCGGCGTCGCGACGCAGGACCCGAAGCTGCGCGCCCGCTTCACCGGGGATCCGGCCCACGTCGTGAACTTCATGCGCTTCATGGCGCAGGAGGTCCGCGAGTACATGGCCGAGCTCGGCTTCCGGACGATCGAGGAGATGGTCGGGCGCTCCGAGCGGATCGAGATGCGCCGCGCGGTCGACCACTGGAAGGCGCGCAAGCTCGACTTCTCGCGCATCCTCCACAAGCCCCGGGTGCCCCGCCACTACGGGCGCACCTGCCAGATCCAGCAGGAGCACAACATCGACAAGACGCTCGACGCGACGACGCTCCTCGCGCTCGCGCGCCCTGCGATCGACGGCAAGACGCCGGTCCAGGCGACCCTGCCGATCCGGAACACCAACCGCGTCGTCGGGACCATGACCGGCAGCGAGGTGACGCGCCGCCACGGCGCGGCGGGCCTCCCGACCGACACCATCCGGTTCACCTTCCAGGGCTCGGCCGGCCAGTCCTTCGGCGCGTTCGTCCCGAACGGGATGACGCTCACGCTCGAGGGGGACGCCAACGACTACCTGGCCAAGGGGCTCTCCGGCGGCGTCGTGGCCGTCCGTCCGCCGGCCGACAGCGCGTTCGTCCCCGAGGAGAACGTGATCGTCGGCAACGTGGCGCTCTACGGCGCGACGAGCGGCGAGGTCTACATCCGCGGCACGGCCGGCGAGCGGTTCTGCGTGCGCAACTCCGGCGCGTCCGCGGTGGTCGAGGGGGTCGGCGACCACGCCTGCGAGTACATGACCGGCGGGCGCGTGGTGGTGCTCGGGCGGACCGGCCGCAACTTCGCGGCGGGCATGTCGGGCGGGACCGCCTGGGTCCTCGACGCCGACGGCACCTTCGCGATCCGCTGCAACCAGGAGCTGGTCTCCCTCGGGAAGCTCGACGACGACGCGGAGGCGGGCGAGGTGAAGGAGCTGGTCCGCCGCCACGTGGAGCGGACCGGGAGCGCGCTCGGCCAGCGGATCCTCGACCGCTGGGAGGATCACCGGAAGCGGTTCGTGCGCGTGATGCCGGTCGACTACGACCGCGTCCTCAAGGCGCGCGCGAAGCTGCGTCAGCAGGGGCTCTCGCCGGAGGAGGCGGAGCTGAAGGCCTTCGAGCAGAACGCGCTGGACAAGCTCCGCGCGGGCGGGAACTAGGGAAGATCGACATGGGCAAGCCGACCGGATTCATGGAGTACGAGCGCGAGCCGAAGCACGAGCGCGCGCCGCTGGAGCGGATCAAGGACTGGGCCGAGTCGCACCCGCCCTACGCGGAGGAGACCCTCCGGACGCAGGGCGCGCGCTGCATGGACTGCGGGATCCCGTTCTGCCACACGGGGAAGCTCATCGCCGGCATGGCGTCGGGCTGCCCGATCAACAACCTGATCCCCGAGTGGAACGACCTGGTCTACCGCGGGCAGTGGCGCGAGGCCTGGATCCGCCTCGCGAAGACCAACAACTTCCCCGAGTTCACCGGGCGGGTCTGTCCGGCCCCCTGCGAGGGGAGCTGCACGCTGGGGATGAACGCGCCCGCGGTCACCATCAAGACGATCGAGTGCGAGATCATCGACCGCGCCTTCAAGGAGGGCTGGGTCGCCGCCGAGCCGCCGCCGATCCGCACCGGCAAGCGCGTCGCGGTCGTCGGGTCCGGCCCGTCCGGCCTGGCCGCGGCGCAGCAGCTGAACCGCGCGGGGCACGCGGTGACCGTCTTCGAGCGGGCCGACCGCGCGGGCGGCCTGCTCATGTACGGCATCCCGAACATGAAGCTCGACAAGGGGGTCGTGGAGCGGCGCGTGAAGCAGCTCGCCGACGAGGGGGTCCGGTTCGTCACGCAGACCGAGATCGGCCGGCACATCGGCGCCGACCGGCTGGTGAAGGACTACGAGGCGGTCGTGCTCTGCGCGGGCTCCACGCAGGCGCGCGAGCTGCCGATCGAGGGGCGGAGCCTGGGTGGCATCCACCTCGCCATGGAGTTCCTCGCCGCCAACACGAAGAGCCTCCTCGACACCCAGCTCGCCGACGGGAAGTACATCACGGCGAAGGGGAAGAACGTCGTCGTGATCGGCGGCGGCGACACCGGCACCGACTGCGTGGGCACCTCGATCCGCCACGGCGCGAAGAAGGTGGTCCAGCTCGAGATCCTGGCCCGCCCGCCCGACCGGCGCGCGAAGGACAACCCGTGGCCGCAGTGGCCCAAGGTCTACAAGATGGACTACGGCCAGGAGGAGGCCGCGGCGCTCTGGGGCGCGGATCCCCGGCGCTACTGCGTACAGACGAAGCGGTTCATCGGCGACGGCGCCGGCAACGTGAAGGAGGTCCACACCGTCGAGGTGGAGTGGGCCAAGGGGCCGGACGGCCGGTTCGGGCCGCGCGAGATCCCGGGCACCGACCGGATCGTCGCCGCCGACCTCGTCCTGCTCGCCCTCGGCTTCGTCGGCCCGGAGCGGCCGCTCGTGCAGCAGCTCGGGCTGAAGGTCGACGAGCGCGGCAACGTCTGGACCGACGAGACGCGCATGACCAACGTCCCCGGCGTCTTCGCCGCCGGCGACATGGCCCGCGGCCAGTCGCTCGTCGTCTGGGCCATCCGCGAGGGGCGCCAGGTCGCGCAGGCCGTCGATCGGTGGCTGTCGCACGGCGAGACCGTCCTGCCGCCATAGCGGCGCGCGATCTCGGCCGATCTCGGGCGGACTCCTCGCTGTGCTGCTCGCCGTACGAAGATGTACGGCTCCGCTGCTCGCTCGTCTTGCGCCCGACCTCGGCTCGAGCTTGCGCGCCGCACGGGCGCGGACGGGGGGCGCCGCGGGTCCGCACCCTTCGGCGGCCTCCGTCGCGGGGCGGCCGAACGGGGCTGGCGGGCTCACGCCCTGCGGCGCACGCTGCGATCCAGGGAGGAAGGGGAGCGCCCCTCGATTCCTTCTCGCTGCGCAGTAACGACTCCGAGCCGGCCATCGAGCCCACGGAGGTCGAAGCGAGGAAGGACGACGCAGCGCTCCCCGCCTCCTTCCTTCAGGCCCGCACGCGCCCCCCGGCGCTCGCTCCGCCCCGCAGCCGCTCCGCGGCCTCCCGTGACAGGCGCATGTGCACGAGCGCGACCCGGCGCCCCGCGGGGTCGAGGCGCCGCTCGACGCCGTACGGGAGGAAGCCGAGCTTCGCGTAGAGCAGCAGCCCGGCGACGTTGGCGTTGAAGCAGGAGATGCGGACCTCGCGGGCCTCGTGCTTCACGAGCGCCCTGGCCGCCATCGTCTCGATCAGGTAGCTGCCGACCCCCTTCCCGCGCGCCTCCGGCGCGATCACGACGTTGCCGACCGCGCAGGTGCCCCCGACCTCCCGGACGTGGAAGTTGGCGAAGCCGCTGACCGCGCCGTCGACCAGGACGACGGTCGAGTCCGAGCGCTGGTCGATGGACCGCTGGAGCTGCTCGGGGGTGAGCGGGTGGGTCGCCCTCGGGAAGAGGAAGAAGAGTTCCTCCGCGCTCTGCGGGAAGGTGCAGATGCGGGCGAGGTCGTAGGGACGGACTTCCCGGTGTGCGAGCAAGCCAGGGACTCCAGGCTGAGGGGCGTCAGCGGGGCGGCACTCTACACCCTCCGTGGATGTTGGGGCGCTTCATCGGTGTGGCCCCGTTAGGGGTGCTCCCGCCAAACCCAATGCGGGCCCCACCCCTCGCGGGAGGCGGCCGCCCCGAGCCCCATCGCTAGATTGGCCTCGGCGAGAGGGAGGCCCCGATGATCAGCAAGACCATGCAGGACGCGCTGAACGCGCAGATCAACCTGGAGCAGGCGTCCTCGCAGCTCTACCTGGCGATGGCCGCCCAGTGCGAGCGCAAGAGCTTCCGGGGCTTCGCCCATTGGCTCAAGGTGCAGGCCGGGGAGGAGACGAAGCACGCGCTCAAGCTGGTCGACTTCCTCCTCGATCGGCAGGGGACGCTGGAGCTGAGGCCGGTCGCGGCCCCCCCGGCCGAGTTTGGCGGCGTCATCGACGTCTTCGAGAGGACGCTGGCCCACGAGCAGTCCATCACGGCGCGGATCAACGCGCTCTTCGAGCAGGCGCGCGCCGAGAAGGACTGGGCGTCGGAGGTCGCGCTGCAGTGGTACGTCAACGAGCAGGTGGAGGAGGAGAGCCAGGTCCAGCAGATCGTCGACCACCTCCACGCCGTCGGCGACAAGGGGGGCGGGATCTGGTTCCTCGACTCGCGCATGGCGAAGCGCGGCCAGTAGCGTCGCGCGATCCCGGCCGTCGCCCATGCCCGCCAACCTGACGCCCGGGTACAAGGAAGCTGAGGAGCGGTACCGCGAGGCGGTCGGCCACGAGGAGAAGGTCCGGGCGCTGCGGGAGATGATCGCGCTCCTTCCGAAGCACAAGGGGACCGAGAAGCTCCACGCGGACCTCAAGAAGAAGCTGGCGAAGCACGAGGAGGAGGGGGCCCACGTCGCCCAGAGCGGCCACCATGCCCCCGACCCCGGCCACGTGAAGCGGGAGGGAGCCGGGCAGTGGGTGCTGCTCGGGCCGCCCAACGCGGGGAAGTCGTCGCTCCTCGCCGCGCTGACGCACGCCCACCCCGAGATCGCCGAGTACCCCTTCACCACCCGCGTCCCCCAGCCCGGGATGATGGAGTTCGAGGACGTGCTCGTGCAGCTCGTCGACACGCCCGCGCTCGCCCCGGCGCACGAGGAGCGCTGGCTCCCCGCGCTGGCGCACGACGCCGACGGCGTCCTGCTGGTCCTCGACCTCACCGCCGACGACCTCGAGGCCTCCTGGGGCGCGCTCCGCGCGCTGCTCGAGCGGGCGCGGGTCTGGCCGCGTGGAGAGCCGCTCCCCGCGGACGCCTCGCCGCTGACCGTCGAGCGCCCCGCGCTCGTCCTCGCGAACAAGGCCGACCTGGACCCCGACGGCACCTTCGCGGCGCTCGCGCGCGAGGCGGTGGGTCCGCGGTGGCCATTCCATCCCGTCTCTGCGACGACGGCGCAGGGGCTCGACGCCCTCCGTCCGCTCCTCTTCGCCGAGCTGCGGCGCGTGCGCGTCCACACCCGGGAGCCGGGGAAGAAGCCGGACCTCGGCCGGCCCTTCGTCCTCCCCGCGGGCGCGACCGTCGAGGCGCTCGCCCGGCTCGTCCACCTCGACCTCGCCCAGCACCTCAAGTTCGCGAGAATCTGGGGGAAGAACGCGAAGTTCGAGGGCCAGCAGGTGGATCGCCACCACGTCCTGGACGACGGAGACGTGGTGGAGCTGCACGCCTGAGGGGCCGTCTAGGGTGTTTTCCGGAGGGCGGCTCGGGAATCAAAGCCCGCGCCTCCCGCACTCCTCCCAATATCGGCCGCGGCCGGGATGCGAGAGAGTGCAATCAAGAAAGGGAACACACCATGACCCAGTTCGAGAGCAACGCGACGGTGAAGGCCGGCTACTACTTCAACCCCATCGCCATGAAGATCGTCCCCGTCCAGCGCGACGGCGAGCGGCTCCCGAACGAGAAGGGCTCCTGGCTCGCCATCCCGACG
>DATIVK010000153.1:0-18062 GCA_035465955.1 Anaeromyxobacteraceae bacterium
GAGTTCCCCCATTTCGACGAGCGCACGGATCGTCCGGTCGCACGAAGCGTCCGGATGCACCTTGGGTGAGCATCGTGAGTGAGCACGATCTGGGGCGCAAATTCAAGCGTCACGTTGACGACGAGTGATCTCCTGCCGGGCGGGGTGCGCGGGTGTGCGCCGGGTGGGCCCGCCCCGCGCTCACGCCCCCTGAACGGCCGCGCCGTCCGACTCCCGGAGGAGAGGGACGGCGCGGGGACCCCGGCGATCGGGGCGCGCTCGGGTGGCGGGCTACTTCTTCCGGTTCTTCGCCTGCTCGGCCTGGATCGCGGTGAGCGCGATCGTGAAGACGATGTCCTCGACGAGGCAGCCGCGGGAGAGGTCGTTCACCGGCTTCGCCATGCCCTGCAGCATCGGCCCCATCGCGAGGGCGTTGGCGCTGCGCTGGACCGCCTTGTACGTCACGTTGCCGGTGTTGAGGTCCGGGAAGACGTAGACGGTGGCCTTGCCCGCGACGGGCGACTTCGGGGCCTTCGACCGGCCGACGTCGGGCATCAGCGCCGCGTCGTACTGGAGCGGGCCGTCGACCGCGAGGTCGGGGCGGAGCTTCCTCGCGAGCTCGGTCGCCTTCGCGACCTTCTCCACCTCGGGGCCGGCGCCGGAGGTGCCGGTCGAGTACGAGAGCATCGCGACGCGGGGCTCGATGCCGAACGCGGCGGCCGAGTCGGCGCTCTGGATCGCGATGTCGGCCAGCTCCTCGACGGTCGGGTTCGGGACGATGGCGCAGTCGCCGAACACGAGCACCTGCTCGGGCAGGCACATGAAGAAGATCGACGACACGAGGTTGCAGCCCGGCGACGTCTTGATGAGCTGCAGCGCTGGCCGGACCGTGTGGGCGGTGGTGTGGACCGCGCCGGAGACGAGCCCGTCGACCTCGTCGAGCGCCATCATCATCGTGCCGAGCATGATGGTGTCGGAGAGCTCCTCGGCGGCCGCCTGCGGGGTCATCCCCTTGTGCTTGCGCCGCTCGACGAGCGGGTCGACGTACCGGGGCGCGGCCTTGGCGGCGTCGATGATCTCGATCGAGGCGGGGAGCTTCACCCCCTGCTTCTCGGCGACGGCGCGGATCTCGTCGGGGTTCCCGAGCAGGACGCAGCGGGCGATCCCGCGCTCCTGCGCGATGGCGGCCGCCTTGACCGTGCGCGGCTCGGCCCCCTCGGGCAGGACGATCCGCTTGTTGAGGGCGCGGGCGGTCTCGACCAGCTTGTAGCGGAAGGCGGGCGGGGAGAGGCGGGGCGCCCGCGTCGAGCCGGAGATCGCCTTCACCCAGGCCGGGTCGATCTGGTCGGCGACCGTGTTCATGACCCGGTCGATCCGCTCGCCGTCGTCCTCCGCGATCTGGAGGTCCATGTTGGCGACGGCGGTCGCGGTCGGGAAGGTGGTCGTCTCGACGGTGAGGATCGGGAAGCCGGTCTTGAGCGCCCCCTCGCAGAGCGCGAGGGTCTTGTCGCCCGGGACGATCCCGCCGGTGAGCAGGAGCCCCGCGAGCGGCGTGCCGTTCTGGACCGCGAGGGCGGCGGCCTCGATGATGTCGGTGCGGTCGCCCGGCGTCACGATCAGCGCGCCCGGCTTGAAGTAGCGCGTGGCGGTCGGCGCCGTGGACGCGGCGAGCGCGACGCTGGTGACGCGCCGCTTTTCGTAGTCGCCGGCGCGGAGCGGCTTCGCCCCGATGGCGTCGGCCACGTCCTTGACGCGCGGCGAGGCGATGGCGCTCGTCGCCGGCAGCACCGCCACCGGCTTCAGCTTCTTCGCCTCGAGCGCCGTGCGGTACGCGCCCAGGTCGTCGGCGGTGAGGGCGGGGGCGGCGATCCCGGCGTCGACCCAGGTGCTGCGCCCGTCGCCGGCCTGCTTGCTCAGCCGGTTGAGGATGGCGCCGACGACGCGCCCCTCGGGGAGCGGCGCGTAGCCCGCGGCCGCGATGGCCACGGCGCTGGCCGCGTCGGCGGGGCCGTCGCCCGCGGGCGCCCCGACGAGCACGAGCTCGGCGTCGAGGGCCTTCAGCATCAGGTTGTTCATCCGCGTCGCCCAGACCATCCCGGGCTCCGGCTCCATGCCGGCCACGACGAGGACGTCCGCCCCCTTCGCGGCGTCGTTGCAGAGCGCGACCACGCGCTCGAGCAGGGTCTGGTCGTCGCCGGCGGCGAGGAGCGCCTCCGCCTCGGCGCGGGCGATCGGCGCGGGCGGGGAGAGGCGCGCCCCCTGCTTCATGAGGGCGACGGTGCGGTCGACGCCGCGGGCGGCGACCGGCTTGACGAAGGCGACGCGGGCGCCGAGGCGATCGAGGGCGCGGACGAGGCCGAGACAGGACGTCGTGAGGCCAACCTGACGGCCCGACGGGGCGACGAGGAGGGTCTGGGGCATGGCTGTCTTCGCTGGGTGAGGGTGGGACGGCGGCGGGGCCTAGGCCTTCGCCTTCTGGATGATCTCGGCGGTGTCCATCGCGATCATCAGCTCCTCGTTCGTCGGGATGACGACCGCCTGCGGCCGGGTCTCGACCGTGATCCGGCCGTTGGTCTCCTTGCCGTGGTTGAGGTTCGCCGCCGGGTCGAGGGTCAGGCCGAGGAACTTGAGGTGGTCGACGATCTTCGCGCGGACGAAGGTCGCGTTCTCGCCGATGCCGCCGGTGAAGACGAGGGCGTCGATGCCGCCCGCCGAGACGACGAGGCCGGCGCAGGCCTTGGCGACCGAGTAGCAGAACTTGTCGATCGCGAGGGCGGCGCGCTTGTGGCCCGCGGTCGCCGCCTCGTGGAGCGTCCGCATGTCGTTGGACAGGCCCGAGATCCCGAGGAGGCCCGAGCGCTTGTTGAGGACGTCCATGACGTCGCCGGCCGACTTCCCGAGCGCGTCCTTCATGTGCGAGACGATCGACGGGTCGATGGAGCCGGACCGCGTCCCCATCACGACGCCCTCGAGCGGCGTGAGCCCCATCGTCGTGTCCATGCTCTTGCCGTTCCGGATGGCGGTGCAGGAGCAGCCGTTGCCGAGGTGGGCGGTGACGAGCGTGTGATCGTTCGGATCGAGCCCGAGCCGCTTGACCGCCTGCTCCGAGACGTAGCGGTGGCTGGTCCCGTGGAAGCCGTAGCGACGGACCTCGTGCTCGACGAACCACTCGTAGGGGACCGCGTACAGGTAGGCGCGCTCCGGCATCGTCTGGTGGAAGGCGGTGTCGAAGACGGCGACCTGCGGGAGGGAGGGGAAGAGCTCCTTCGCGATGTTGATGCCGAGGAGGTTCGCCGGGTTGTGCAGGGGCCCCAGGGGGATGCACTCGGTGATCTTGTCGATCACCTCCTTGGTGATCGCCATCGAGCCGGAGAACTTCGCGCCGCCGTGGACGACGCGGTGTCCGACCCCGACGAGATCGTCGGCGAGCTTCGCCTCCCTCAGGAGGTCGACGACCGCGCGCAGCGCGATGTCGTGATCGGCGCGGTGGAGGTCCTTGGACTGCTTCTTCCCGTCGACCTTCCAGTCGAGGGAGGCGTGCGCGGAGCCGAGGCGCTGCGCGATCCCCGACGCGAGCTCCCGGCCGTCCTGCGAGTTGATGACCGCGAACTTCGCCGAGGAGCTGCCACAATTGAGCACGAGGACGTTCATCGAGATCTCCGGAACTACGATCCACCACCTGACCGGCGGCCCTAAGAGAGCGCCGGCCTGTTACAGGCCGCGCACTGCACCCTGCTGGGACGAATTCTCTGGACCGTAAGCCTCGGTTCGCGATGGCCTCGGAATCAGCGATGTTGGCATTTCTGGCGCCCCCTGTGCAAGGGAGAACGCGCTGAATTTGCGCGATCCGGCCCCCGGTTGCGCTCGAAATCGCCTACAGGTGCGTGATCGGCAACCCTTGCGTGGGTGGGCGGGCCCCGGGGTGTGCGGGGGAAGCGGGCGGCGGTTATTGGCCCGCACCTGGAGGTAAGTGCCATGAGCACCCCATTCAGGCCTCTCGCAGCCCTCGTCATCCTGGCGTCCGCCGGCCCCGCCCACGGTGCGGTGCGAGCGCGCACGGTCGAGTATCGCCAGGGGGAGACCGTCCTCGAGGGCTACGTCGCGTACGACGACGCCCCGGCGGCGAAGCGCCCGGGCGTCCTCGTGGTCCACGAGTGGACCGGCATCAACCCCTACACGCGCCGCCGCGTGGACCAGCTCGCGGCGCTCGGCTACGTCGCCTTCGCCGCGGACGTCTACGGGAAGGGGGTTCGTCCCGCGACGCCGAAGGAGGCCGCCGCGCTCGCCGGCAGGTACAAGGCCGATCGCGCGCTGCTCCGGGCCCGGCTGCAGGCGGCGCTCGCCGAGCTCCGCCGGCAGCCCGGGGTCGATCCCGCGAAGATCGCCGCCATCGGCTACTGCTTCGGCGGGACGGGGGCCCTGGAGCTGGCCCGGTCCGGCGCCGACCTCCTCGGCGTCGTCAGCTTCCACGGGGGGCTCGACACGCCGACCCCCGGGGACGCGAAGAACATCAAGGCGAAGGTGCTCGCGCTCCACGGCGCCGACGATCCCTTCGTCACCGAGGCGGCCGTGAAGGGCTTCGAGGACGAGATGCGCGCGGCGAAGGTCGACTGGCAGCTCGTGAAGTACTCCGGCGCGGTCCACGGGTTCACCAACCCCGACAACGGCGCCGACACGTCGAAGGGGGCCGCCTACGACGCCGACGCCGACCGGCGCTCGTGGATCGCGATGAAGGACTTCTTCGACGAGCTGTTCAGGTAGCGCGGCCGCTCACCCCGGCCTCCCGATCCGCGACGGGGGGGAGGCGAGGAGCTCGACGACCAGCTCCCGGAAGGCGGTGACCTTGCGCGGCACGTGCTTCGCCGCCGGCGTGACGACGTGGAGCCAGCCGGCCTGCTGCTCGACGCGCGGCAGCACGCGGACGAGGGTCCCCGCGAGCCGATCGGGCTCGGCCACGAAGGTCGGGAGGAGCCCGACCCCGGCGCCGGCGCGGAGCGCGTCGCGGGCGAAGAGCAGGTCGTCGCAGAGGATCCGCTCGCGCGGCGCCACGCCGACGGTCTCCTGGGCGCCGCCCAGCCGGAGCTTCTGGGGCCCGCCGCGGAAGGCGACCCAGTCGTGCCCGGCCAGCTCCGCCTCGCTCCGCGGCGTCCCGCGCCGGGCGAGGTAGACGGGCGAGGCGAAGAGCTGCGCCACGATGGGGGCCACGCGCCGGGCGACGAGGGTGGAGTCCTTCAGGGCCGCGCCCACGCGGAGCGCGACGTCGAACCTCTCGGCCACCAGGTCGACCACGCGCCCCGTCAGGTGGAGGTCGACGGTGACCGCCGGGTAGCGGGCGGTGTAGCGCGTCACCACCTCGGCCAGCATCAGGACGCCGAGATCGACGGGGGCGGTGACGCGCAGGCGACCGGACGGCGCCTCCTCGCGCTCGGGCAGCTCGCCCAGGGCGGAGCCCACCTGGCGCAGGAGCGGGGCGATCCGGTCGTAGAGCGCCGTGCCGGCCGCCGTGAGCGAGACCTGGCGGGTGGTGCGGAGGAGGAGCTGGGTGTCGAGGTCCTCCTCGAGCCGCGCGATCCCCCGGCTCACCGACGACTTGGGGAGCCGCAGCTCCTTCGCCGCCCCCGAGAAGCTGGAGGTGCGGGCGACCGCCTCGAAGAGCGTCAGGTGGTTGAGGTCCATCGTTCCTCCACGGGAACGCAAAGGTGCAAGACGTCATATTGCGCCAGGCATGGAACGGCGGCAAGTTCCCCCCGAACCGAACGGGACGAAGGCTCCCGGCGAAAGGACTCCGACATGGCAACGAACACGTGGGAAATCGACACCAGCCACTCCGCCATCCACTTCTGGGTGCGCCACCTCGTCATCTCCAAGGTCCACGGCCGCTTCGCGAAGTGGGCGGGCACCGTGAACCTCGACGAGCAGGACCCGGCCCGCTCGAGCGTCGAGGTCCGGATCGAGGCCGCCTCGATCGACACGCAGGTCGCCGACCGCGACGCCCACCTGCGGTCGCCCGACTTCCTCGACGCCGCCAACCACCCGGCGCTCACCTACCGGTCGCGCCGCATCGAGAAGAGCGGCGACGGCTACCGCGTCACCGGCGACCTGACGATCCGCGGCGTCACCCGCGAGGTGGTCCTCGACGCGGAGTTCGCCGGGCTCGCGAAGGATCCCTGGGGGAACCAGCGGGCCGGCTTCTCGGCGAAGGCGTCCCTGGATCGGCGCGACTTCGGGCTCACCTGGAACGCGGCGGTCGAGACGGGTGGCGTCCTCGTGGGGGAGAAGGTCGAGATCTCGATCGAGCTCGAGGCCGTGAAGAAGGTCGCCGCTCCCGCGCAGGCCGCGTAGGCGCCGTGGCGCGGCCCCTCCCGCGCCGGCGGGAGGGGCCCTACCGCGGCCACCAGTCCACGACGGTCACCTCCGGCCGCGCCCCGAAGCGGATCGGCAGGACCGACGTGCCGACCCCGCGCGAGACGTAGAGGTCGAAGGGCGGGCCGCGGTACCAGCCGGCGAGGTAGCCGCCGCTCCCGGGCAGCCGGGAGGGCGCGTAGCCGAGGAGCGTCACCTGGCCGCCGTGGGTGCCGGCCGAGAGCATGAAGGCGGGCGGCGCCACGTCCCACGCCTCGCGGGAGGCGGGCGAGTGGGCCACCGCCACCACGTCGGCGATCCCGGCCGCGCCGCGCGCCGCGGCCCGGGGGTCGGGCTGGCCGCTGGCCGCGTCGTCGAGGCCGACGACCGCCACCGGGCGGCCGCCGGGGTCGAGCCGGAGCGCCTCGTTCACGAGCAGGGCGGCGCCCCGGTGCGACAGCACCGCCCGCAGCGACGCGACCTCGACGCCGGACCAGCGCTCGGAGCCCCCGAGCACCGCGGCGGTCCGGTGGCCGTCGCCGAGGAGCGCGAGGAAGGCGTCGAGCGCCGGGAGCGCCTCCGGCCCGTCCACCAGGTCCCCGCACAGGACGACGAGGTCCGGCCTCGCCTCGCGGGCGGCGGCCGCGACCCGGCGCTCGCGATCGCCGATCTGCCGGAGGTGAAGGTCGCCGAGCGCCACGATGCGGAAGGGGTGGGCGCCGGGCGCAGGGGACCCCACGGTGCCGTGGGTCACCTCGATCCAGCCGGGCTCGCCCAGCCACGCCCAGGCGCCGACGACCAGCGTCCAGACGACGCCGGCGAGGGTCACGACCACCGCCCGGCGCACCGTCACGGCGGTCCTGCGGTGGCGGTGGTGCTCGCGCGAGCGGGGCGAGCCTGGCGCGGGCGGGGCCATGGCCGGCGAGCAGAGCACGCGCGCCCCGCCGCTGTCGACGTGGAAGAGGCCGCTGCCGCCGGCGCGTCGAGCGCCCGTCCCGAAAGGTGCCCTTGTAGGGTGGCCGCCCAGCGCGTATTCAGATCGGGAGCGGCTGCGAGATCGGAGGGCGGGCGGATGGACACTGGCGGCAGCGGCGCGACCCCGCCCATCGCCGTCGTCGCGATCGACCTCCGCTCCCCCGCCTCGACCGACGCGAACGTCCGCGCCATCACCGGTTCCCTGCGGGGCGACCGCGGGCCGGTGGACCTCCGCATCCGGTACGTGGACTGGGGGGCCGGCGCGCCGCGCCTGCTGGACGGCGACGGCGATCCGCCGCCGGAGTCGAGCCGGGGCCTGCCGGTCTCCCTCGCGGTCGGCGGCATCGGCGGCGCCGCGAGCGCCTCGCGCCTGCTCCTCGAGGAGGGCGCGGCGTGCCGCGCCGAGGCGGTCGCGTTCATCGCGGGCGAGCACCCCGGCCTGCCGGCCGGCTGGGCGCGCGCCCTCCTCGCGCCGATCTTCGCCGGCGGCTTCGACTTCGTGAGCCTCGCCTATGACCGCCACCCCCTCGACGGCGCGCTCAACACGGGCGTGGTCTACCCGTTCGTGCGCGCGGTCTACGGCGCCGCCCTGCGCCAGCCGCTCGGGGGCGAGGTGGCGCTCTCGATGCGCTTCGGGGCGCGGCTCCTCGAGGACCCGGACTGGCGGCGCGATCCCGCCTCCGCAGGCGGCGACGCCTGGCTGGTGGCGAAGGCGCTGACTTCGGGCGCCCGCGTCTGCGAGGCGCACCTCGGCCATTGGCCGCGCCCGCCGCTGGAGCGCTCGGATCCGAGCGAGGTCCTGGCGCACGTGCTCGGCCTGGTCTTCACCGAGACGGAGCGCGAGCCATCCCGATGGCAGCGGGTCCAGGCCTCGCGGCCGGTGGAGCGCTACGGCGTGCCCGAGGCGCCCGCGGGCCCGGCGCCGCGCCCCGACGTCGGGAAGCTGGTCGACGCGCTCCGGCTGGGGCTCCGCGAGCTGACGCCGGTCTGGTCGCAGTTCGTCCCGCCCGGCGCGCTCCTCGCGCTCCAGCGCGCCGCGGCGGCCCCCGCGCCGGAGTTCCGGATCGAGGACCGGCTCTGGGCCCGGCTCGTCTTCGACTTCGCGGTGGCCCACTCCACCCGGTTGGTCGAGCGGAGCCAGCTGCTCCGCTCCATGACGCCGATCTACCTGGGCTGGGTGGCGAGCTTCGCGAACGAGCTCCAGGGCCTGGCGCCGGCCGCCGCCGAGGAGCGCGTCGAGCGGCTCTGCAGGGCGTTCGAGGCGGAGAAGCGCTACCTGGTCGGGCGCTGGCGCTGGCCCGAGAGCTTCATCCCGTAAGAGGAGGTTCGCCGATGTGGGAGACGACACGCACGATCTTCGCCCAGTCCCTCGAGCGGGCGCTGACCGCCCTGGCCCGCGTCGCGCCCGGGCTCCTCGCCCTCCTCGTCGTCTTCGCGGCCTCGGTGATCGCGGCCGCCCTGGTCCGGGCGGGGCTCCACCGGCTCTGCGCGCGGATCGGGCTCGACGCGTGGGCCGCCCGCTGGGGGCTCTCCAGCCCGGAGGCGGGGCGGGCGTCGCCGTCGGCGGTGGCGGCCAACCTCGGGACGGCGACGGTGCTCGCGTTCGGGCTGCTGCTCGGGCTGGCCATCTTCGACGCCGCGGCGAAGACGGCGCTGACGACCCACGCGGCGGACTACGCGCCCCACGTGCTCGCGGCGGCGCTCATCTTCGTCGCCGGCCTCGCCGCCGCGCGGGCCCTCGAGCGGCAGCTCCTCATCTCCGCCGTCAACCTCGGGCTGCAGTCGGCCCGCCTGGTGGCGGGCGGGGCGCGCTGGATCGTCCTCACGATGGCGACCGGGATGGCGCTGGAGCACCTCGGCATCGGCGGGAGGACCCTCCCCATCCTGCTCGCGATCGTCGTCGGGGGGATCGTGCTGGCGCTCGCGCTCGCGTTCGGCCTCGGGGCGCGCGACGCCGTGGCGCGGGCGCTGGAGCGGCGGACCGGCGCGGCGGAGGAGGGGGCGAAGCGCGGCGGCGGCCAGGACGTCCAGCACATGTAGCGGGCGCGCATGACGACCCAGTGGCTCGGCGGCCGGCGCCGCTCCGGGATCCTCCTCCACCCGACCTCCCTGCCGGGCCCCCACGGCATCGGCGACCTGGGGCGGGGCGCGCACGCCTTCGCCGACTTCCTCGCCGCGGCCGGCCAGGGCGTCTGGCAGGTCCTCCCGCTCGTCCCCACGGGCTACGGCGACTCCCCGTACCAGGGGCTCGGCGCCCATGGCGGGAACGCCCTGATGGTGGCGCTGGAGCCGCTCGTGGAGGAGGGGCTGCTGGAGGCGGCGGAGCTGGCGTCCGGGGACCTTCCGCCCGGCCCCGTGCCGTTCGAGCGGCTCATCCCGTGGAAGGAGGCGCTCCTCTCCAGGGCGGCCCGTCGGTTCGCCGCGCGCGGCGCCCCGGCGCGGCGCGCCGCCTTCGACGCCTTCCGGCACGCGTCGCCGGAGGTGGAGCGGCTCGCCCTCTTCCTCGCGCTCAAGGCGCGCGCCGGCGGCCGGCCGTGGTGGGAGTGGGAGCCGCGCCTCGCGGCGTGCGAGCCGGCCGCGGTCGCCGCGGCGGGGCGCGCGCTGGCCGCCGAGGTCGTCGACCGGGCCTTCGCCCAGTTCCTCTTCGCGGAGCAGTGGGGGGCGCTGCGCGATCACTGCCGCGCGCGGGGGGTGCTCCTCGTCGGGGACCTGCCGATCTACGTGGCCCACGACAGCGTCGACGTCTGGTCCCGCCGGGAGCTCTTCGCGCTCGGTGCGGACGGGATGCCCACGGCGGTGGCGGGCGTCCCGCCCGACTACTTCAGCGCCGACGGACAGCGCTGGGGGAACCCGCTCTACCGCTGGGACGCCCTCGCGCGTGACGGCTTCCGCTTCTTCGTGGAGCGGGTCCGCGCGGCCCTCGGGCAGGTGGACGTGCTCCGGCTCGATCACTTCCGGGGCTTCGAGGCCTACTGGGCCATCCCCGCCGGCGCCACGACGGCGAGGGAGGGGGAGTGGCTGCCGGGCCCGGGCGCGCCGTTCCTCGAGGTCCTCCGGCTCGCGCTGGGCGAGCCGCTGCCGTTCGTCGCGGAGAACCTCGGCGTGATCACGCCGGCCGTCGAGGGGCTGCGGCGGCGCTTCGCGCTGCCGGGGATGGCCATCCTCCAGTTCGCCTTCGGCAACGACCCGCAGGCGCCGACCTTCCTCCCGCACAACTACGGGCGCGATCTCGTCGCCTACTCGGGCACGCACGACAACGACACGGTCCTCGGCTGGTGGGGGAGCGAGGGGGGCGACTCGATCCGGACCCCGGAGGAGATCCGGCGCGAGAAGGCGCGCGCCCTCGCCTACCTGCGCGCCGACGGCCGCGAGATGAACTGGACGCTGATCGCGACGCTGCTCGCCTCGGTGGCCGACACCGTGATCTTCCCGCTCCAGGACGTGCTGGGGCTGGGCACGGAGGGGCGGATGAACCGCCCCTCGACGGCGTCGGGGAACTGGCGGTGGCGGTTCCGCGACGGTGACCTGACGCCGGCGCTCGCGGCGAGGTTGGGGGAGCTGACGGGGCGGTACGGGCGCTGAGCGCCGCGAGACGACCCCCGCTCCCCCACCGACTCCCCGCCGCCTACTTCGGCGGCTCGGGCGCCGCCGGGGCCGCGACGAAGCTCCTCCCGCTCAGCTTCTCCAGCAGCGCGATCCCGAAGAGGCCGTTCACGAGGCCGTTGCCGTCGCCGCCCCCGGCCCCCCCGCCGACGACCAGGTTGTCGGGGATGAACTTGAGCTGGCTGGAGGCGATCTTGTCGATGACGCGGATCTGGCCGAAGACCTCGCGCCCCATGGCGGCGACCTCGAGCTTGTAGGCCTCGGCGGTGGACGTGCCCTTGGCCAGGATGATCTCCGCCTCGGCGGTCCCCACCTTCTGGATGGCCTGGGCGTCGGCGTCGGCGTTGACCTTGGTGGCCTCGGCCTTGCCGCCGGCCTCGAGCCTGACCGCGGTCGCCTTGCCCTCGGCCGTCAGGATGGCCGCCTGCTTCGAGCCCTCGGCCTCCTTGATGCGCCCCTCCGCGAGGTTCTTCTGGATCTCGACGTTCCGCTCCGACTCGACCACCTGCGGCTGCATGTTGGCCTGCGCCTTGGCGTTCTCGAGCGCGCGGCGCTCGTCCTGGGCCTCCTTCTGGGTGGCGAAGGTCTTCTTCTCCTGCTCCGCGATCTGCCGGTCGGTGACCGTCTTGGTGAGCTCGACGGGGAGCACGACGTCGGCGATCAGCGTGTCCTTGGAGTCGATGTGGTGGACCCGGAGCACGGTGTCGATGTGCTCCTTGGCCTTCTCCTGCAGCTCCCTGCGCTGGGTGTAGAGATCGAGGGCCTTGATGTACTGGGCCGCGTTGCGGAAGTGGGAGCTGATGGCCGGCTCCAGCACCTGGGAGATCATGTTCTTCACCGAGCCCAGGTTCGCGATGACCTTCGGCGCGTTCTTCACCGGGATGTGGATGATGACGCTCACGTCCATGTTGACGTTGAAGGCGTCGGCGGTGCGCAGCGTGATCGTCTTGAGGCTGGAGTCGAGCTCGTGGGCGCTGGAGCGGGTGTCGGCCCAGTTGAGGAGGATCTGCGTCGTGGGGACGATGTCCACCTTGCAGATCTTGGTGTTGAGCGGGTGCTTGCCCGGCTGGAGCGGCTCGGCCCAGATGCCCTTGCTGCCGTTGGCGACGATCTTGGCGTTGACGGCGTCGTCGGTGAGGTCCTGCCCCTCGCCCCCGACGTAGCTCGTGACCACGCCGCAGCTGCCGATCTGGACCTGGATCATGTCCACCTTCTCGATGGTGGCGAACCAGGGGTTGATGGCGTAGTTGCCGGCGCGCAGCACCGGGATCTGGAGCCCCTTCTGGCCGCCGGCCTTGAGGAACGCGTCGGCGTTCTGGAAGTTGTCGTGGACGTTCAGCGGCAGCTCGTCGGCGGCGATCTTGCTGGGATCGGTGATCGGCTTGCCCTCGTTGATCGTCACGATGCCCACCTGGTCGGCGCCGACATGGGTCCAGTCGGCGATCTCGATGATCCGGAAGAGCATCGGGTTCAGCCGGTAGACGCCCGGCATCAGCACGTCCAGCTGCCGCCCCTTCTCGCCGCCGTTGCGGATGAAGGCCTCGCCGTCGAAGAAGTTGCTGTGCCCCGTGATCCGGGCGGCGAGGAGGCGCCCCTCCGGGATCCGCGCGCCGTCGGTGGCCTCGACCAGCCCCACCTTCCCGCCGGGAATCCGGGTGATCGGCAGCTTCTGGACCCGGAACATCAGCGTGTTGACGCGGTAGTAGCCGGGGGGCAGGAACTGGATCTGCGGCCCCTTCTGCCCCCCGTTCTGGATGAAGCCGTCGGCGTCCTGGAAGCTGTCGCACTCGACCGGCGAGCCGAAGTTGCCGCCCTCGCGAGCGACGCGCTTGCCGTCGATCGCCTCGACGTAGCCCACCTCGTCGTCCTCGATCATGGTGGCCGGGACCTCGGTCACCTCGAACAGGTGCGGGTTGATCTTGTATTCACCCTCGGGAAGGATGGCGAGCTGCGGCCCCTTCTCGCCGCCGTTCCGGAGGAAGGCCTCGCCGTCCTGGAAGAGGTCGCACGCGACGCTGCGCGCCATGAAGCTGCCGGAGGGGATGGGCGCGCCCGCGATGGCGCGCACGACGCCCACCATGTCCTTCTTGATCACGCAGAAGTCCCGCTTCATCACCCGGTAGATGAAGGGGAAGAGCAGGTGGAAGCCCGGCCCCAGCACCCGCGCCTGGACGCCGACCTCGTCCCGCAGGGCGACGGTCCGCCCGTCGGGCATCTGCCTGCCGAACCAGCGGCGCTCGAGGAGGATGATCTGGTTCCCCTTCGCGATGGTGAAGGACCTGGAGGCGATCACCAGGGCGAGCGCCGCGCCCAGCAGCCAGAGCAGCGGGGTGAGCGACGGAACGAGCGACGTCTCCATGTTCGGCTTCCTCTCGTGGGCCCCGGCGGCGGGGGGCGGAACGGTGACTTCCAGTCAACGGGGAAGCCTACCCGACCCCTCCGACGTTCACGGCCGCCGCAGCTCGAACCAGTAGTAGCCGTATGCCCCGAGGCTCAGGAAGTAGGGCTCGCGCCGGATCTGCGGGAAGGGCGTGAAGCCGAGCAGCTCCCACGGGACCCAGCCCTCGAAGGCGGAGAGGTCGAGCTCGGCCGGCTGGGGCGTGCGGGAGAGGTTGGCGACGCAGAGCACCACGTCGTCCTCCCAGCGCCGGAGCCACGCGAGGATCGGCGACGTGGCGCAGGGCAGCAGCTCCATGGTGCCGCGCCCGAAGACGCGGAACTGCCGCCGCAGCCGGATCATGTTGCGCATCCAGCGGAGCAGCGACGAGGGATCCCGGAGCTCCGCCTCGACGTTGACGGCGTGCGCCCCGTACACGGGGTCGGAGATGGGGCGCGAGTAGAGCTGCTCCGGCGCGGCCGTCGAGAACCCCGCGGTGGCCCCCGCGCTCCACTGCATGGGGGTCCGGACGCCGTCGCGATCCGGCCGGGCGACGTCGTCGCCCATGCCGAGCTCGTCGCCGTAGTACAGGAACGGCGTCCCGGGGAACGAGAACAGGATGAAGTGGAGCAGCTCGATCCGGGGGCGGCTGTTGGCGACGAGCGGGGCGAGGCGGCGCCGGATCCCGAGGTTGAGCCGCGCGCGCGCGTCCCGGGCGTACGCGAGCACCATGTAGCTCCGCTCGTCCTCGGTCACCATCTCGAGCGTGAGCTCGTCGTGGTTGCGGAGGAAGAGCGCCCACTGGCAGCTCTCCGGGATGGCCGGGGTCCCCGCGACGATCTCGGCGATCGGGCCGGCGTCCTCCCGCCGCAGCCCCATGAAGAGGCGGGGCATGAGCGGGAAGTGGAAGGCCATGTGGCACTCGTCCCCGTCGCCGAAGTAGGCGCGGACCTCCTGCGGCATCTGGTTGGCCTCGGCGAGGAGGAGGCAGGCCGGGTCGTGGGCCTGGATCTCCGCGCGGATCCGCTTGATGACGAGGTGGGTCTCGGGGAGGTTCTCGCAGCTCGTCCCGTCGCGCTCGACGAGGTACGGGATCGCGTCGAGCCGGAAGCCGTCGACGCCCACCCCGAGCCAGAAGCGCATCACCTCGACGACCGCCTCGATCACCGCCGGGTTGTCGAAGTTGAGGTCGGGCTGGTGGCTGAAGAAGCGGTGCCAGTAGAACGCGCGCGCCTCGGGGTCCCAGGTCCAGTTGGAGCGCTCGGTGTCGAGGAAGATGATCCGCGCGTCCGCGTAGCGCGTGTCGGTGTCGCTCCAGACGTACCAGTCGCGCTCCGGGGAGCCGGGCGGCGCCCTGCGCGCGCGCTGGAACCACGGGTGCTGGTCCGAGGTGTGGTTCACCACGAGCTCGATCAGCACGGCGATGCCGCGCCGGTGCGCCTCCTCGACGAGCCGGCGGAAGTCGTCGAGGGTGCCGTAGGCGGGGTGGACGCCGAGGTAGTCCGCGATGTCGTAGCCGTCGTCCCGGAGCGGGGAGGGGAAGAAGGGGAGGAGCCAGAGGCACGTGATGCCGAGGTCCTGCAGGTAGTCGAGCTTCGACGCCAGCCCTGCGAGATCGCCGACGCCGTCGCCGGTGGAGTCGAAGAACGCCTTGACGTGCGTCTCGTAGACGATCGCGTCCTTGAACCAGCCGGGCTCGCGGAGGAACGAGGCCATCGGGAGAGAGCCTACCGCGCGCCGGTGGGCGGTCGACGGCTCGTCGGGGGCGTGCGCGGGCGGCGCGTTGATCGGGGGCGCGGGTCCGTGGTCTACCGGTGAAGGGGTGCCCGCGGCGAGGTGATCGTGAAGGGATTCCTGCGGTTCGCGCTGACGTTCGCCATCACGCTCGCGGTGATCGCGTGGGGTGCGTCCGAGCTCTTCAACCGGCAGGCGCGCCGCTGGGCCGAGCGGGACACCGCGATGCGCGCCCGGGTGGTGCTCGCCGGGGCCCGGCCGGCGCTCGGCTCCGCCGGCGGGGAGAGCGCGCGCGTCGTGGACGCCCTGGTCCGCGACGAGCGGCTCATGGGGGCGGCGGTCTGCCGCCGCGACGGCCGGACGGAGGCCGCGAGCCACGACTACCCGCACGAGCTCGCCTGCGGCAGGCTGCCGCAAGACGCGCTCGCGGCGGGGGCCAGGGGGTGGGACCTCTCGACCGGAGGCGCCGTCGGCTCGGTGCACGTGGCCGTCCTCCCCGTCGCCGAGGAGGGCGACGGCGACCGCCTCCTCGTCCTCGTCCACGACATGAGCTACGTGGACCGGCGCGCCGACGCGACGCGCCGCTACACCTTCTTCGCGTTCGCCCTCGTGGGGCTCGTGGGGGCGGTCCTCGCGCGCGCCGTCGCGCGGCTGACCTGGCGGTCCTGGACCGCGGAGCTGCGCAGGCTGCTCGTCGCCCCCTTCACGCTCCACGCGCCGAAGGCGCGCCGCTTCCAGCCCCTGCTCGCCGACGTGCGGGACCTCGTCTCCACGCTCACCGCGGAGGAGGCGCGCGTCGGCTCCGCGTGGACGCCCGAGCGGCTCCGGCAGATCCTCCACCGCAACCTCCGCGGCGAGGGGATCGTCGTGGTCGCGAACCGGGAGCCGTACATCCACGATCGGGCCCCGGACGGATCGATCCGCGTCCTCCACCCGGCGTCGGGGCTCGTCACGGCCCTCGAGCCGATCATGCGCGCCTGCTCCGGAACCTGGATCGCACACGGCAGCGGGACCGCCGATCGCGAGACGGTGGACGCGCAGGATCGCGTCCGCGTCCCGCCCGGGGAGGAGGCCTACACCATCCGGCGGATCTGGCTCAGCAAGGAGGAGGAGCGCGGCTACTACTACGGCTTCTCCAACGAGGGGCTCTGGCCGCTGTGCCACATCTCGCACACGCGCCCCGAGTTCCGCGTCTCCGACTGGGAGCAGTACCGGAAGGTGAACCGGCGCTTCGCGGAGGCGGTCGCCGCGGAGGCCGACGTCCCCGACCCGATCGTGCTGGTGCAGGACTACCACTACGCGCTGCTGCCGAAGTACCTGCGCGAGCTCCGGCCGCGCGCGACGATCCTCACCTTCTGGCACATCCCGTGGCCCAACGCCGAGCGGTTCGGGATCTGCCCGTGGGAGCGCGCGATCCTGGAGGGGATGCTCGGGTCGACCATCGTCGGGTTCCACACGCAGGCCCACTGCAACAACTTCATCGAGTCGATCGATCGCTTCCTGGAGTCGCGCATCGACCGGGAGCGCCAGTCGGTGGTGCTCGGGGGGCGCGAGACCCTGGTGCGGGCCTACCCGATCTCGATCGAGTGGCCGAGCCGCTGGGCGGCCGGGGCGCCGACGGTGCCCGACTGCCGGGAGGAGGTGCGGCGCGAGCTGGGGCTGCCCCGCGGCGCGGTGCTCGGCGTCGGCGTGGACCGCCTCGACTACACTAAGGGGATCGAGGAGCGGCTGCTGGCGGTGGAGCGCTTCCTGGAGCTGCACGCCGAGTGGCGCGGGCGGTTCACCTTCGCGCAGGTGGCCGCCCCGAGCCGCACGATCATCGAGGCCTACCGGGCGCTCGACGAGCGGGTGGAGGCGCTCGCCGAGCGGATCAACGGCCGCTTCGGCACCTCGCGCTGGAGGCCGATCGTGATGCTCCGCCAGCACCACGAGCCGCCCGCGGTCTTCAAGCTCTACAGGGCCGCCGATCTCTGCTACGTGTCGAGCCTCCACGACGGGATGAACCTCGTGGCCAAGGAGTTCGTCGCGAGCCGCGACGACCTCCGGGGCGTCCTCGTCCTCTCCCGCTTCACCGGCGCCGCGCGGGAGCTCTCCGAGGCGCTCGTGGTCAACCCGTACGACATCGAGGCGGCGGCCGCCGCCCTCCACGCGGCGGTCGAGATGGCGCCCGAGGAGCAGGAGGAGCGGATGCGATCCATGCGGGCGCTCGTGGCCGAGCTGAACGTCTACCGCTGGGCCGGGAAGATGCTGCTCGACGCCACGCGGGCGCGCCGGCAGGAGCGGCTCGCGACGCGCCTCTCCGGCGGCCCCGCCGCGGAGGGGGCGTGAGGTACCTGCTCGCGCCGTCCGCCGCGCCGGTGATCGCCGGGCTCGGCCGCCCCGGCACGCTGCTGGTCTTCGACTTCGACGGCACGCTCGCGCCCCTCGTCCGCGCCCGCGGGAGGGCGCGCCTCGGGGAGGGGACGCGCCGCGCCCTCGCCCGCGTCGCGAAGGCCCTCCCGACGGCGGTGCTCTCGGGGCGGGCCTGGCCCGACCTGGCCGCGAAGGTCGCCGGCGTCCCGGTCCGCTGGGCCGTCGGCGGGCACGGCGCGGAGTGGCCCGGCGAGGCGCCGCCGCGCCGCTTCGTGCGGCGGGTCGCCGGCTGGCGCCGGGTGCTCGACGGGCGGCTCGCGGCGCTCCAGGGCGTGGACGTCGAGGACAAGGAGGTCTCGCTCTCCATCCACTGGCGCGCCGCCCGGGACGCCGCCGCCGCCGGCGCCGCGGTCCTGCAGGCGACCGGCGACCTGCCCGGCGCGCGGCGGGTCGGAGGCAAGCGGGTGCTCAACGTCGTCCCGGCGGAGGCGCCGGACAAGGGCGGCGCGCTCGCGCGCCTCGTCGCGGAGTCGGGCTGCGAGCGCGTGCTCTTCGTGGGAGACGACGTGACGGACGAGGCGGGCTTCCGGGCGCGCCTCCCGGTTCCGTCGGTGATGGTCCGCGTCGGGCGCTCGAGGGAGAGCGCGGCGGCGTGGTACCTGCGCAGCCGCGCCGACGTGGACCGCCTCCTTGGGCGCCA
>DATIVK010000154.1:0-8824 GCA_035465955.1 Anaeromyxobacteraceae bacterium
CCGTAGGCGGCCACCGAGATCCCCTGGGCGGTGAGCCGCATGAAGAAGCCCCAGATGCCGGTGATGCCGGCGGCGAAGAGCGCCGCCGAGAGGAGCATCGGCCCCTGGAGCCGCCGGTCGCGCAGCGCGTCGGCGGAGACGCGCAGGAGCTCGCGGAGCGGCTGGTGGCCGGCGAGCCGCGTGCGCGACGGCTCGGCCACCGACCTCACGATCAGGAGCCCGGCGATCGCGGTGGCCACGTTCACGGCGAAGGGGAGGCGCAGCGAGGGGACGGCGAGGAGGCCGCCCAGGATCGCGGCGACCGCGGTCCCGAGGCGCGTCAGCGCCTCCGCCCGGCTCTCCATGCGGTGGTAGCGCGCCTCGTCACCCGCGGCCCGGAGCGAGTCGAAGAGGATGGCCGAGGCGGTCCCGGAGAGGAGGCTGTAGGCGAAGGCGAGCGTCACCTCCGCGGCGGCGAAGGTCCAGAAGCCCCGCGCGACGCCGTAGGCGGCGAAGGCCAGCGCCTGGCCCGCCATCCCCAGCAGCAGCGCCCGCCGCCGCCCCGCGACGTCCGCGAGGTAGCCGGACGGGACCTCGAAGGCGAGGCCCGCCGCCGAGAAGATCGCCTGGACGAGCATGATCTCCGTCGCCGAGAGGCCGGCCTGCCGGTAGACCGGCACGATCGCCGGCATGACGACGATGAAGTCGCTGAGGAACCGGAAGGCGAGGAGGCGGGAGACGTTGCGGGCGGCGTCCATGCGGCGGAGCCCGCGAGGCTACCCTTGGCGCAGGGTGAAGTCCACGCGAGCCCGCCCGGGCGCGGCGTCACCGCCGCGCGAGGATCGCCTCGATCTCGTCCATGAGGGCGTTCATCTCCTGCATGGCCGCGTCGAAGGGGGCCGACCCGAGGACGTCCACGCCGGCCTCGCGCAGGAGCTCCACCGGGTACTTCGAGCCGCCCGCCCGGAGCATCCCGAGGTAGGCGTCGCGCGCCCGCGTGCCGCCGTGCGCCGCCTCCTCGCGGAGGGCGCGGGCGATGGCGGTCGAGGCCACGAGGCTGGTCGCGTACTGGTAGACGTAGAAGTCGTAGTAGAAGTGCGGGATGTAGCCCCACTCCGGGGCGATCTGCTCGCCGACGACGCAGACCCCGGCGTCGTGCCCGTGGTACTCGCGGGCGAGCCGCAGGTAGAGCGCCGAGAGCCCCTCCCCCGTCAGCGTCTCCCCCCGCTCCGCCTGCTCGTGGATCGCGAGCTCGAACTCGGCGAAGAGCGTCTGGCGGAAGAGCGTGGCCCGCAGCGCGTCGAGCCAGCTGCCGAGCAGGAACAGCCGCGTGGCGTCGTCCTTCGCGCGCGCGAGCTGGTGGTGCAGCAGGAGGTTCTCGTTGAGCGTGGAGGCCACCTCCGCCACGAAGATGGCGTAGTCGGCCGTCGGGTACGGCTGCGCGCGCGCGGCGAGCAGCGTGTGCATCGAGTGGCCCGACTCGTGGGCCAGCGTCGAGACGTCGTCGTACCTCCCGTTGAAGTTGAGCAGCTGGTACGGGTGGACGCCGTACGCGCCGGTCGAGTAGGCCCCCGACCGCTTCCCGGTGGACGGCAGGAAGTCGGTCCACCGGCGCTCGAACCCCTGCCGGAGCGCCGCGACGTACTCCTCCCCGAGCGGCGCGCACGCGTCGAGGGTGAGCTGCATCGCCTCCTCCGGCCCGTAGGTCGCGTCGACGTTCGCGACGAGCGGGACGTAGAGGTCCTCGTAGCGGAGCTGGTCGAGGCCGAGCATCCGGCGCCGGAGGTCGAGGTAGCGGTGGAGCGTGGGGAGGCTCCGCCGGACGTCGGCGACGAGCTGCCGGTAGACCCCTGGCGGGATCGCGTTGCGGAAGAGCGCCGCGTCGAGCGCGCTCGCGAAGCCGCGCACCTTCACCTCGAAGAGGTGCGCGCGCACCTGCGCGTAGAGCGTGGTCCCGAGCGTCCGCTGGAACGCCTTGAAGGTGCCGAAGAAGGCCTCGAAGACCGCGAGCCGGTCCTCGCGCACCGGGGAGGCCCGCAGGAGCCCGAAGCTGGCCTGGTCGACCCGCTGCTCGCCGGTGGTGAGCCGCACCACGGGGTAGGGGAGGTCGGCGTCCTTGAAGACCGCGTAGACCGACTGGCCGGCGGCGAGGTTCCCCGCCTCGGCCGCCACCCGCTCCTCCGCGGCCGAGAGCGTGTGGGGCCTCCACCTGAGCACGTCGTCGAGCGGCTGCCGGTAGGGGGCGAGGCGCGCGTCCTGGGCGACGAAGGCCCTCACGCGGTCTGGCCCCACGGCCAGCAGCTCGGGCCGGAGCCAGGCGGTGGCCGCCTCGAAGTCCACGGCCAGCTGCTGCAGCTCCTGCTTCATCTCGAGCGGGCGCGCCTCGCGGGTGTCCTCGTCCGAGCGCATCGACGCGTAGACGTGGGTCCGCTCGAGGAGCTCCCGCGCGCCGTAGAGGGCCTCGAGCGCGTCGAAGAGGGCGCCGGCCGAGTCGCCCAGGTGGCCGCGGTGGGCGGCGAGCCGCGGGAGCCGGCGCTTCAGCTCGTCGCGCGCCTCGCGCCAGGCGGCCTCCGAGGGGAAGAGATCCCCGAGGTTCCACGTGTACCTCTCGGGGACGTCGCGCCGCTCCCGCCCGAGCGGCGGGGAGGCGGCGAGGGCGGCGGCGAGCGGGGCGGCGAAGCGGATCATCTTCTCACCTGTCGGTGCAGGGGGGGGGTGGCGGAGTGGCGGCGGCCGGTCGCCGGCCCGGGGCGGTCAGCCCCTGCCCGGCTTGCGGAGCAGGACATAGAGCGCGCCGGCGCCGCCGTCCACCGGCTTCGCGGTGGCGAAGGCCAGGACGTGCCGGCCGAACCGGTGGGTCGCGAGCCAGCCGCGGACCGCGTCCTTGAGGACGGGCACCTGGTCCTTCGAGTGGAGCCCGCGCCCGTGGACCACCAGCACGCAGCGCTTGCCGGCCAGGCGGGCGCCGCGGAGGAACTCCTCCACCGCGCGCTTGGCCTCGTCCCGCTTGAGGCCATGGAGATCGACGTGCCCCTGCACGGCGAACTCGCCGCGCCGCAGCTTCGCGACGATCTTGTGGTCGAGCCCCTCGACCCACCCCTCGATGAACTCGTCCGAGTCTGCGAGGTCGAAGGGGGAGTCGCCGGAGACGAGCGCCCGGAGCTCGTCCACCGCGTCGAGGTCGGGGTGCCACACGCGCCCGGGGGCCGCCTTCGGCGAGCGCGGCGCGACGGTGCCGTGCCCGGGATCGAGCCGGCGCGCGCCGGCGACGGCCTCCTCCCAGAGCTCGCCCGCGGTCCTCTCGGCCGGGGGGGGCGGAGGCGCAGGAGGCGCCCAGGGGGGCGGCTTCGGCGCCGGCTTCCCGGCCGGGTGGTCCCGGAGCTTCTCGAATGGGTCGTTGAAGGGACGCTTGGCCACGGCCGCCTCATAATGGCGGCCCATGGACCAGGAAGTCGAGTGCCCGGCCTGCGGCGCCCTCTTCACGATCTTCGTGGACCCCCGCGGCGGCGAGGAGCAGCTGCTCACCGTCGAGTGCCCGGAGTGCCGGCGGGCGTTCACCCTCTTCGCGAAGGAGGAGGAGCCGGGCGGCTTCGCCATCGCTTTCGAGCGGCGCGAAGAGTGAGTCCGCGCTAGCATCCTTCACCCTCAGCAGCGGGAGCAGCCCGATGGCGATCGTCTCGGTGAAGGACGTCTCGAAGACCTACACGCTCGGCAAGACCGAGGTCCCCGCGCTGCGGGGCGTGTCGCTCGACGTCGAGCAGGGCGAGTTCCTCTCGATCGCCGGCCCCTCGGGGAGCGGGAAGACGACGCTGCTCAACCTCGTCGGTTGCGTCGACACGCCGAGCGCCGGCACCGTCCTCGTCGACGGGCAGGACACCGCGGCCCTCTCGGAGCGGGCGCTCACGGATCTGCGCCTGCGCCGGATCGGCTTCATCTTCCAGAGCTTCAACCTGGTCCAGGTGCTCTCGGTCTTCCAGAACGTGGAGTTCCCGCTGCTGCTGCAGGGAGGGCTGACGAAGAAGGAGCGGGCCGATCGCGTGCTCGGGCTGCTCGAGGCGGTCGGCATCCACTCCTACGCGCGCCACCGCCCGAGCGAGCTCTCGGGCGGGCAGCGCCAGCGCGTCGCCGTCGCCCGCGCCCTCGTCTCGCGGCCGAAGCTCGTCCTCGCCGACGAGCCGACGGCCAACCTCGACTCGCAGACCGGCGCCAACATCATCGACCTGATGCGGGACATGAACCGGAAGGACGGCACGACCTTCATCTTCTCGACCCACGATCCCAAGGTGATGAGCCACGCGAGCGCCATCGTCCGGATCGCCGACGGGCAGGTGGCGGCGCGCGAGGGGGCGCGGGGCGGGGCGGGGGCCCCCGCGTGAGCGCGCGCCGCGACGCGATCCGGGTCCTGCTGCGGATCGCCCTCCGGAACCTCCGGGCGAGCCCCGTCCGGACCACCATCCTCGGCTCCATCATCCTCGTCGGCGCCCTCGTGGTCGTCGTCGGCACCTCGCTGCTCGACTCGATCGATCGCGGGCTCCGGACCTCGATCCAGGGCAGCCTGGGGGGCCACCTCCAGGTCTACGCGGCCAGCTCCGAGGGATCGCTGGAGCTCTACGGCGGGCTCCGCGGCGAGTCGCTGCTCGATCCCATCGAGGACTTCTCGAAGGTGAAGGCGGTGATCGAGAAGGTCCCCAACGTGAGGCAGGTGGTCCCGATGGGGATCGACCAGGCGATGGTCGCGACCGGGAACGTCTTCGACATCGCGCTGGAGCGGCTCCGCGCCGACGCCCGCCGCCTGGAGGCGGGGGAGCGGGGGGAGGAGCTCCAGCGCGCGTGGGAGGCGCACAAGGCGCACGTGCGCCGGATGGTCGGGCTCCTCCGCGGCGAGATCGAGCAGGCGCTCGCGATCGTCGACCCGGACTCGCAGGAGGGCAGGGATCGGGCGCCGGACTTCGAGGCGCTCCAGCGCGCCTCCACCGACGCCTTCTGGGAGGGCTTCGACCGCGACCGCTACGGGAACCTCGAGCTCCTCGAGAACCGGATCGCGCCGCTCGCGATGGACAACGCCTTCACCTTCCTGCGCTACGTCGGGACGGACGTCGACGCGTTCTTCGAGGCCTTCCCGCTCGCGGAGGTGGTGGAGGGGGAGCGGATCCCGACGGGGCAGCGCGGCATCCTCGTCGGCAAGCAGTACGCGGAGGAGTGGCTGAAGCTGAAGAACGCGCGGCGGCTCGACCAGATCAAGGACGCGCGGGATCGGCGCGGGCGGAGGATCGCGAAGGACGAGGAGCTGCAGCGCTGGGTGAAGGACAACGGGAACGGGATCAAGGAGATCCTGCTCCAGCTCGATCCGATCCAGGCGGAGGTGGCCGCGGCGCGGCTGCGCGAGGGGCTGGGGGCGCCGGCGGGCGAGCCGCTGGAGGCGCTGCTGCGGCGGCTCTTCGCCTCGACCGACGAGACCTTCGATCGCGACTACCGGGTCTTCTACGGAGGCCTGGCGCCGCTCCTGCGCCTCTACATGATCAACGTCGGCGAGACGATCACGGTGAAGGCGCCGACCAAGAGCGGCTACTTCAACTCGATCAACCTCAAGGTCTACGGCTTCCTCCAGTTCCGCGGGATCGAGAGGTCGGGGATCGCCGGGATGATGAGCGTGATGGACCTCATGAGCTTCCGCCAGCTCTACGGCTACGTGACCGCGGAGAAGGCGGAGGAGATCCGCCGGCTCAAGGCGTCGATGGGGGCGCCCGAGGTGAAGCGCGAGGACGCCGAGGCGGCCCTCTTCGGCGCGCCGGCGCCGCTCGTCGCCGAGTCGAAGGCCGAGGCGATCGACGAGCGGGCCCTCGTGGCCGGGGCGGGCCAGAAGCGGGCCGCCGCGGAGGCGGCCGCCGCCCGGGTCTACCCGCGGGAGGAGATCGAGCACGGCGAGATCCTGAACGCCGCGATCATCTTGAAGTCCCCGGCGCGGCTGCGGCAGTCGCTCCACGACGTCCAGGCCGCGGTCGACGCCGCGAAGCTCGGGCTCAAGGTGATCGACTGGCAGGCGGCCTCGGGGATCGTCGGCCAGTTCGTGACGCTGATGCGGATCGTCCTCTTCACCGCCCTCCTCATCTTCTTCTCGGTCGCGCTCGTCATCATCAACAACGCGATGGTGATGGCGACGCTCCAGCGGGTGAAGGAGATCGGGACGATGCGCGCGATCGGCGCCCAGCGCCGCTTCGTGGTCGTGATGCTCCTCGTCGAGATCACGACCGTCGGCCTCCTCTTCGGCCTCGGCGGCGCCGTCCTCGGCGGCGGCGTGGTCTGGGCGATCCGCGCCTTCGGCGGCATCCCGGCCACCACCGACGTCCTCTACTTCGTCTTCGCGGGCCCCTCGCTGCTCCCGACGATGGGCGGGCTGGCGGTGGGGCTCTCCCTCGCCATCGTCCTCGCCGTCTCCGTCCTCTCCGCCCTCTACCCGGCCGTGATCGCCCTGAAGGTGGCGCCGGTGGAGGCCATGGCCACGGACGACTGACCATGCTCCTCACCGACGTCCAGATCGCGGCGCGGAACCTGACGCGCCACACCCGGCGGAACCTCTTCCTCGGCGGGGCGCTCGCGACCGTCACCGCGCTCCTCGTCCTCCTCGGCGCCCTCACGGCGGGGATGGAGGCGTCGATGATGGAGTCGGCGCTGACGCTCCTCACCGGCCACGTCAACGTCGGCGGCTTCTTCAAGGTGACGAGCGGCAGCGCCGCGCCCCTCGTCTCCGACTACCCGAGGCTGCTCGCGCTCGTCCGGGAGCGGGTGCCCGAGGTGGACTACGTCACCTGGCGCGGGCGCGGCTGGGCCAAGGCGGTCTCCGAGTCGAGCTCGATGGATCTCGTCCTGGCCGGCGTCGACGTCGGGAACGAGCCGTCGTTCCGCAGGACGCTGCGGATCACCGAGGGGCGGCTCGACGATCTCGCCCAGCCCGGCACCGTGCTCCTCTTCCAGGGGCAGGCCGACCGGCTCAAGGTGAGGGTCGGGGACGTGGTCACGATCTCGGCCCCCACCGCGCGCGGCGTGAACAACACCGCCGACCTGCGCGTCGTCGCCATCGCGCGGAACGTCGGGCTGCTCTCCGCCTTCTCCGCCTTCGTCCAGGCCGACGCCGTCCGCACCCTCTACGGCCTCAACGCCTCGACCACCGGCGCGATCCACGTGTACCTCAAGGATCCCGCGGCGGCGCCCGCGGTCGCGCTCCGGCTCCGGCAGGAGATCGCGAAGGCGGGCTGGCGCGTGATGGAGCCGGACGCCCAGCCCTACTGGATGAAGCTGATGGTGAAGGTCCCGAGCGAGGACTGGACCGGCCAGAAGATCGACGTCACGACCGCCGACGACGAGATGGGCCAGTTCAAGCAGTTCATCCGGGCGCTCCAGGGGGTGACCTGGGTCCTGACGGTCGTCCTCATGCTCGTCGTGATCATCGGGATCCTGAACACCCTCGCGATCGCCATCCGCGAGCGGACCCGCGAGATCGGCACGCTCCGGGCCATCGGCATGCAGCGCCGCAAGGTGCTCTGGCTCTTCGTCCTCGAGACGACGCTGCTCGGCCTCTCGGGCACCGCCGCGGGGGCCGCGGTGGCGGCGGCCGTCGCGGGGCTGCTCAACGCCCGCGGGATCGCGGTCCCGGAGGCCGTCCAGTTCTTCCTCTCGCAGGAGACGCTCCACTTCCTCCTCGAGCCGGGGGCGATCGCGGCGAAGGTGCTCCTGCTCGCCGGGGTCACCGTGCTCGCGGCGCTCTACCCCGCGCGCCGCGCCGCGCGGCTCAAGCCCATCACCGCCATGCACCAGATCGGGTGACCCGATGAACCGCCTCGCCGCCCTCGCCGCCCTCCTGTGCGCCGCCCTGCCGGCCGCCCCCCGCGCCCTCACCGCCGAGGAGGTGAAGAAGGTCGTGGCCACCCTCGACGACCGGCAGCGGAACTCGGGGGACTGGAAGGCGCTCTGCTACATGGAGGCGAAGGAGAAGGGGAAGACCGACGTCGTCTACGAGCTGCTCGTCTACCGGCGCGACGAGGAGGACAAGCAGATGTTCCTCTTCACGAAGCCGAAGAGCGAGGCCGGGAAGGGCTACCTCCGGCTGGAGAAGAACCTCTGGATGTACGACCCGGCCACGGGGCGGTGGGAGCGCCGGACCGAGCGGGAGCGGATCGGCGGGACCGACACGCGCCGCGGCGACCTGGACGAGTCGCGCCTCGCCGAGGAGTTCGACGCGAAGTGGATCGGCGAGGAGCGGCTCGGGGCGTACGCCGTCGACCACCTGCGGCTGACGGTGAAGCCGGGCGTGGACGTGGCGTTCCCGGTGGTGGAGCTCTGGGTGGACAAGGCGACGCTCAACGAGCTGAAGCGGCAGGAGTTCGCCCTCTCCGGCAGGCTGATGCGGACCGCCTACTACCCGCGCTGGAGGAAGGTCTACTCGCCCTCCAAGAAGGGCGAGGTCTGGTACCCCGAGGAGATGCGCTTCTTCGACGAGATCGAGAAGGGGAACTCGACGCTCATCCTCATCAAGGAGATCGACCTCCGCCCGCTGGAGGCCAACCTCTTCACGAAGGCCTGGCTCGAGGCGAAGAGCCGCTAGGGGGAGCCGCCCGATGACCCTCCGCACCGCGATCGTCGCCGCGGCCTTCACCGCCCTGCTCGTCCCCTGGCCGTCGTCCGCGGAGGAGCGCCCCTCGGAGTCCGACCTCTTCGGCGCCCCGGCCGCGGAGGCCCCAGGGCCGGCTCCGGCCGCCCCTCCCGCGGAGGGCGGGCGGGACGAGGCGATCCTCGGCGGCGCGCAGGGCGCCCGCCCCGCGGGCGTCGTCTCCGCGGCGCAGGAGAACCC
>DATIVK010000155.1:0-1737 GCA_035465955.1 Anaeromyxobacteraceae bacterium
CGGGAGCCGTGACGGGGGGCGGGGCGGCCACCGCGGCGGGAGCCAGCGGCGGCGCCGGGGGTTCGGCGGGCACCGGCGCGGCCGTGGCGGGGGTCTTCGTCGGCGCGGCGCGCGGGGCGTCCCGGTCCACCGGCAAGACGATCCGGATCCGGGTCCCGGCGCCGGGGGCGGAGTCCACGTCGATCCGCCCGTTCATGGCCGACACGATGGCGTGCGTGACGGCGAGGCCGAGCCCGCTCCCCTCCCCGATCCCGCGGGTCGTGAAGAACGGCTCGAAGATCCGCTCACGGATCTCGCGGCCCATCCCGATGCCCGAGTCGGCGATCTCGGCCACGACCTCGCCGTCCCGCTCGCGGACCTCCACGCGGATCTCGTTCTCCTGCGACGCCCCCTCGGGGATGGCGCGGGCCGCGTTGACGAGCACGTTCGCGAAGGCCTGCGCGAGGCGCCCCTCCGAGCCGCGGACGCTGGGGACGTCCGAGATCCGCGTCAGCAGCCGGGCGCGGTGCTGGATCTCGCTCTGCGCCAGCGAGAGGGCCGACCGCATCGCGCGGGCCACGTCGACCGGCCCGCGCCCCGCCTCGGCCCGCGCGAAGACCCTCAGCTCGGCGACCACCTCGCGGACGCGCCGGGCGCCGTCCTCCGCGTCGACGATCGGCTCGAGCCACTCGTCCACGAAGCGCGTCAGCTCCGTCGAGCCGCCGCGCTCCCGGATCGACGCGAGCCGCTCGCGCAGGAGCGCGAGGTTGCCGACGACGCTCGCGAGGGGGTTGTTGATCTCGTGGGCGACGCCGGCGGCGAGCGTGCCGATGCCGGCGAGCCGGAGCGCCTCGGAGGCCCGCTGCCGGTCGGTCACGTCGCGCATCGCGGCGACGGCGAGCCGCCGCCCGACGGCGTCGACGAGCGCCACCGACACCTCCCAGGGGATCACGCGGCCGTCCGGGGCGCGCGTGCGCTGCTCCTCCACCGCGACGCCCGTCACCGAGAAGCGCCGCCACTTGTCGCGCCACTTCTCGAGGGTCCCGCTCGGGAAGAACTCCCAGGCCCGCCGCCCCACCAGCTCGCCCGGCGGGGCCCCGTAGAAGCGCGAGGCGGCCGCGTTGGCCCAGGCGATCCGGCCGTCCTCCTCGAAGATCCCGAGGCCGTCGGCGCTCTGGTCCATCGCGCGCGCCAGCAGGAGGCGGCGCTGCTCGGCGGCGTAGCGCTCGGAGACCACCGCGGCCACGAAGGCCGTCGGGGCGGTCACGACGAGCAGGAAGAACTGGATGCCGAGCGTCAGCCCCACCGGATCGGCCGCGCCGAGGGGGATGAGCCCGTGCCCCACGCGGGCCGTGTGGACGAGCGCCACCGCGGCGAGGCAGACGGCCGCGGAGGCGCCGCGCGGCCCGAACCGCACCGAGAGCCAGATGACGGGCGGCACGAGGAGGATCTCGTTCGCGAAGAGCTGGCCGCGCAGGTGGATCAGCGCGACCGCGCCCAGCATCGTCACGACCGCCAGCATCGTCTCGGCGAGGGCGTGGACGGGGCGCTCCTGGGCCGGCGTCGCCTCCGTCCACGCGACGAGCAGCCAGCCGACGGTCGCCACCCCGAGGAGCGCGGCGAGCGTCTGCGCGCCCGCGGTGGGATCGAGGAACGGCTCGCCGCGCGCGACCCCCACGATCCGCTCGAACAGCGCGACGGCAGCCCTCACCGCCGCCGGCCCGAGCAGGAGCGACACCACCCCGCGGATCGACTGCG
>DATIVK010000156.1:0-12968 GCA_035465955.1 Anaeromyxobacteraceae bacterium
ATCCACGCGTTGTGCAGCCCCGGCACCAGGCTCCCGTCGGGCCGGCGCGCCGGCCGCTTCTCGTACCGGACGCCCACCCCCGCCGGGAACGGCGCGAGGTCGTGGTCCACCACGTGCTCCGGGGCGGTGCTGCGAACAACGGCTTCGGTCTTGATCGTCATCGGATGGCTCCTAGGCGGGCACGAGGATGGCGCGGCGGGTCAGCCGCCGCGCGTGGGCGTCTTCGAAGACCTGGTTGATGTTCGACAGCGGGTGGCGCTCGACGAAGTCCACGAGCTTCACCTTCCCCTCGAGGACAAGATCCAGGGCCGCGGGGTAGAGCTCGGGCGCGCAGCCCCAGTTCCCCAGGGCGCGGGCGTGGAACGCCATCAGGTTCGACAGGCGCACCTCGATCTTGTCCATCGTGTACCCGACGACCCCGAGGGTCGCGCCGTGGACCAGGAGCGAGAAGGCGGTGGCCTGGCCCGCCGCCGTCCCCGAGCACTCGAAGATCACCCACTCCCGCTGCGGCAGCCCCTTCGCCTTCGCGAAGGCCCCGATCTCCTTCTTGAGGTTCTTCGCGTCCACCTCGCGGAGGTTGATCGTCTTCGCGGCCCCGGCGGCGGCCACCGCCTCCAGCTTCCTCGGGTCCACGTCCAGGGCCACCACCGCCGCCCCCAGCGCCGCCGCGATCTGCGCGCAGTAGCTCCCCACGCCCCCCACCCCGTTCACGATCACCAGCTGGCCGGCGGTGACCCCGGCCTGGACCACCGCCTGGTACGGCGTCGTGACCGCGTCCGCGACCACCGACACGTCCGCCAGCGCCAGCCCCACCTTCGCCAGCCGCGCCTCGTCCACCGCGCAGAGGCCGCGGGCCGGCACCGTGACGTGCGTGGCGAACCCGCCGTGGATGTCGTTCCCCGGCATCCGCTGGCTCGCGCAGATCGTCCCCTTCCCCCGCTTGCACGCGTCGCACTCGCCGCAGGGGATCACCGCCGGGACGATGACCGCCTCCCCGAGCCAGCGCTCCGCCCCAGCCCCCGCCTTCACCACCCGGCCGCTGATCTCGTGGCCGAGGGCGAGGGGCAGCGGCTGGTTCGTCCGCACCCCGTCGTAGAAGAACCCCAGGTCGGTGTGGCACACGCCGCACCCGGCCACCTCCACCACCACCTCGCCCGGCGGCGGCGCCGCGAGCTGCAGCGCCTCGCGGACCATCGGCTCCCCCACGCTCTTCATGACCCAGCGGTGTGCGTCCACGGCGCGCTCCCTTTCGTTGGCTTGACCCGCTTCCGTTGAAACTGGTAATGTCGTACCAGAATCCCGTTTCGGACGTCAAGCCTTCCACTCCCCGAACCGAAGCGCACCGAAGAGAGAGGACCCCGCGATGACCCCGAACCCCGTCCTGTTCCACTGGGAAGACCCGCTCCTGCTCGACGCGGAGCTCACGGTGGAGGAACGGCTCGTCCGCGACTCCGCCCGCGACTACTGCCAGGCGAAGCTGCTGCCCCGCGTCCTCACCGCCAACCGGGAGGAGCGGTTCGACCGCGAGATCATGAACGAGCTGGGCGAGCTCGGAATGCTCGGCCCCACCATCGAAGGGTACGGCTGCGCCGGCGCCTCCTACGTCGCCTACGGGCTGATCGCCCGGGAGATCGAGCGCGTCGACTCGGGCTACCGGTCGGCGGCGAGCGTCCAGTCCAGCCTCGTAATGTTCCCCATCCACGCCTTTGGCAGCGAGGAGCAGCGCCAGCGGTACCTGCCGCGCCTCGCCACCGGCGAGCTCGTGGGGTGCTTCGGCCTCACGGAGCCGAACGCCGGCTCCGACCCGGCCAGCATGGCGAGCCGGGCGAGGAAGGTGTCCGGGGGCTGGGTGCTCAACGGGACCAAGACCTGGATCACCAACTCGCCGATCGCCGACGTCTTCGTGGTCTGGGCGAAGGACGACGAGGGGAAGGTCCGCGGCTTCCTGCTGGAGAAGGGGATGAAGGGTCTCACCGCCCCGAAGATCCACGGTAAGTTCAGCCTCCGCGCCTCCGTCACCGGCGAGATCGTCATGGAGGACGTCCCGGTCCCGGACGCCCAGCTCCTCCCCGGCGTCACCGGGATGCGCGGGCCCCTGAGCTGCCTCACGCGCGCGCGCTACGGCATCGCCTGGGGCGTCCTCGGGGCGGCGGAGTTCTGCTGGCACGCCGCGCGCCAGTACACCCTGGACCGGAAGCAGTTCGGCCGGCCCCTCGCGGCGACCCAGCTCGTGCAGTGGAAGCTGGCCAACATGCAGACCGAGATCACCCTCGGGCTCCACGCCTGCCTGCGGGTCGGCCGGCTGATGGACGAGCACCGCGAGGCGCCCGAGATGGTCTCGATGATCAAGCGGAACAACGCGGGCAAGGCCCTCGACGTCGCCCGCGTCGCCCGTGACATGCACGGCGGCAACGGCATCGCCGACGAGTTCCACGTGATCCGCCACGTGATGAACCTCGAGGCCGTCAACACCTACGAGGGGACCCACGACGTGCACGCCCTCATCCTCGGCCGGGCCCAGACCGGCATCCAGGCCTTCGGACCCTGAGGACGGCCGAATGGGGACGCGCCCGTATACTCCGGGGGAACGCCGGCCGCCGCGCCCATCCGGGCGCGGCCGGCCCGGCGGAGGAGCCCTCGTGCGCGCGATCGACCTCGAGAGGATGTTCTCCCCGCGCTCCGTCGCGGTGATCGGAGCCAACATCAAGCCCGGGCGCGTCGGCGGCGTGGTCACGCGCAACCTGCTGGCCGGGGGCTTCGAGGGGCCGATCATGCCGGTGAACCCGCGCTACGACGCGGTCGCCGGCGTGCTCACCTACCCCGACGTCGCCAGCCTCCCCCGGGTCCCCGACCTCGCGATCCTCTGCACCCCGCCCGACACCGTCCCCGACCTCGTGGACGAGCTGGGCTCCCGGGGCGCCCGGGCCGCCCTCGTCATGGCCCGCGGCCTCGGGACGATGCGCGGCCCCGACGGCCGCACGCTGGAGGAGCGCACCCTCCTCGCGGCCCGCGCCCACGGGATCCGGATCCTGGGCGGGGGCTCCCTCGGGCTGCTGTCGCCCCACGTCGGGCTCAACGCCAGCTTCTCCCGCGTCGCGGCCCTGCCGGGCCACATCGGCTTCGTCTCGCAGTCCGACGCGGTCGGGACGCTCCTCCTCGACTGGGCCCACCCCCGGCGCGTCGGCTTCTCCCACTTCGTCTCCCTCGGCGACGCGTCGGACGTCGGCTTCGGCGAGGTGCTCGACTACCTGGGGAGCGATCCCCAGACGCGCGCGATCCTGCTCTACGTCGAGTCGCTGCGCGACCGGCGGAGCTTCATGGCCGCGGCCCGCGGCGCCGCCCGCAACAAGCCCGTCCTGGCCATCAAGGCGGGGCGCGCCTCGGCCCCTCCGTCCGTCCTCTCCGCCGACACCCTCTCCCTCGTCGAGCCCGACGACGTCTTCGACGCCGCCCTGCGCCGGGCGGGCGTCGTCCGCGTCCGCGACGTGGCGGAGCTCTTCGACGCCGCCGAGACCCTCGCCCACGCGCGCCCGCTCTCCGGCGAGCGGCTCGCCGTCGTCAGCAACGGGGGAGGCGTCGGCCTCATCGTCGCCGACGAGCTGGCCGCGGGCGGCCTCCGGGTGGCCGGCCTCTCCCCCGCCCTCGCCTCGCGGCTCCGCCGCGTGATGCCGCCGGGGTGGAACGGCCAGAACCCCCTCGACATCCTCGTCGACGCCCCCAGCACCCGCTACGCGGCCCTCCTCGAGCTCCTCCTCGACAGCAGGGAGTTCGACGCGGTCCTGGCCATCCACACCCCCAGCACCCTGGCCGACGCCGCGGAGATCGCGGCGGCCCTCGTCGCCACGGTGAAGGCCCACCCGGGCAACGTCCTCGCCGCCTTCGGCGGCGGCGACAGCCCTGCCCGCCGGCTCCTGATGGACGGCGGCATCCCCCACTTCGACGGGCCGCTGGAGGCCGCCCGCGCCTTCCGCACGATGGTGAGCCACCGGCGCGGCTTCGAGGCGCTGCTCCAGACCCCACCCTCGGTCCCGGTGGAGTTCCGGGTGGACCGGGAGGTGGCGCGCCGGGTGATCCGGGGCGCCCTCGACGACGGGCGGGACTTCCTCAGAGTCGTCGAGACCGCGGACGTCCTGGGCGCGTACGGGATCCCCTTCGGCGAGCTGAAGGTGGTCGAGACCCCGGAGGAGGCCGGGCGCGTCGCCCGGGTGCTGGGCTTCCCGGTGGACGTCGCGATCCGCTCCCCCCAGGTCCGGCGCAAGCGGGAGGTCGGCGGGATCGCCCGGGCCCTGGAGAGCGCCGAGGCCGTGGAGGACGCCGCCCGCGGCATGGTCGCCCGGGTCGCCGAGTGGCGGCCGGACGCCCGCGTCACCGGTTTCAGCGTCCAGCGCGTCCCGCCTCGCCGCTTCGCCCGCGAGCTCTTCGTCGGCGCCGCCGTCGACCCGCTCTTCGGCCCGGTGATCCTCTTCGGCGAGGGGCGGGACACGGAGCTCGTCCGCGACTTCGCCGTGGCGCTGCCGCCCCTGAACCTGCCCCTCGCCCGGGAGCTGGTGGCGCGGACGCGCGTCGCCGCCCTCCTGGAGGCGGGACCGAACCGGCCCGCGGCGGACCTCGACGCGATCTGCCTGACGCTCATGAAGGTCTCCCAGCTCATGGCCGACCACCCGGAGATCGTGGAGATCGACGTGAACCCGCTCCTCGCCGACGAGCGGGGCGTGCTGGCCGTCGGCGGCTTCATGGCCGTCGCCCCCTCGACCCACCGCGGCGCCGAGCGCCTGGCGATCCGCCCCTACCCCGAGGGGCTGGAGGAGCGGGTGACGCTGAAGGACGGGAGCGAGGTGACGCTCCGCCCGGTCCGGCCCGGGGACGAGGCGGCGCACAGCGACTTCGTCTCCCGGCTCTCCCCCGAGGACAGCCACTTCCGCTTCTTCCACACGGTGCGCACCATGCCCCGCACCGAGCTCGCCCGGCTCACGCAGATCGACTACGACCGCGAGATGGCCTTCGTCGCCACGCGCCCCGCGCCGGGTGGGGGCGCGGAGACGATCGGCGTGGTCCGCACCGTCGCCGACGGCGAGAACGAGACCGCCGAGCTCTCCATCGTCGTCCGCTCCGACCTAAAGCGCCGGGGGCTCGGCTCCCACCTCCTGCGGAAGGCCATCGACTGGTGCCACAGCCGCGGGACCCGGGAGCTCGCCGGCGACGTCCTCGCCGAGAACGAGTCGATGCTCGAGCTGACGCGGCACTTCAAGGGCTTCGCGATCTCCGACTCGGACGAGCAGGGGATCGTGCGCATCAGCCACCCACTCTAGGAGGAGTCACCATGGCGGAGGCCTGGATCATCGACGCGGTGCGGACCCCCATCGGCCGGGTCGGCGGCCGGCTGGCCGGGGTGCGCCCCGACGACCTGGCGGCGGTGCCGCTCCGGGCGCTCCTCGCGAGGACGGGGGTCCCCGCGGCGGAGATCGAGGACGTGATCCTCGGCTGCGCCAACCAGGGCGGGGAGGACTCGCGGAACGTGGCCCGCATGGCCGCCCTCCTCGCGGGCTACCCCGACTCCGTCCCGGCCGTGACCGTCAACCGGCTCTGCGCGTCGGGGCTCGAGGCGGTGGCGCAGGCGGCCCGGGCCATCGCCGCCGGCGAGGGGGACGTCTTCGTGGCCGGCGGCGTCGAGTCGATGTCCCGGGCCCCCCTCGCGATGGCCCGCCCGGAGCGGGCCTGGCCGCGGGGGAACGTCACGCTCTTCGACACCGCCCTCGGCTGGCGCTGGACCAACCCCCGCCTCGATGCGGCGGGCCACACCGACTCCCTCGGGCAGACCGCCGAGAACCTCGCGGTCGAGGGGGGGATCGGCCGCGAGGCGCAGGATCGGTTCGCCCTCCGGAGCCACCAGCGGGCGATCGCCGCCCAGGACTCGGGGGCGTTTGCCGGGGAGATCGTGGAGGTCGAGGTGGACGGCGGGAAGGTCTCGGTCGACGAGTGCCCGCGGCGCGACACGACGCTGGGGAAGCTCGCGAAGCTCACCCCGGCCTTCGCGAAGGGCGGGACGGTGACGGCGGGCAACTCCAGCCCGCTCAACGACGGCGCGGCGGCGCTCCTCGTCACCTCGGACCGGTTCGCGAAGGCCCACGGCCTCGCGCCCCTCGCCCGCATCCGCGCCACCGCGGCGGCCGGGGTGCCGCCCCGGATCATGGGGATCGGCCCGATCCCCGCGGCGCACAAGGCCCTCGCGCGGGCCGGGGTCGGGCTCGGCGACCTGTCGGTGATCGAGCTGAACGAGGCCTTCGCCGCACAGTCCATCGCCGTGCTCAACGGGTGGGGGCTCGCCGAGGACGACCCGCGCGTGAACCCCGACGGCGGCGCCATCGCCCTCGGTCACCCCCTCGGCTGCACCGGCGCGCGCCTGATGACCACCCTCGTCCACTCCCTGCGCCGCCGAGGCCGGCCCCTGGGCATGGCGACGATGTGCATCGGCGTGGGGCAGGGGCTCGCCATGGTGGTCGAGCGGATCGACCGCTGATCGACCCGCGCAGCCCCGACGGGGCGCTTACTGGACGTCCACTCAGCAATCGGGTACCGCTTTGCTGTCGCAGGGCAGTTCCCGCCCTCTCTCGGCGCGCGGGACCGCGGCGTCGTCCTCGCCAGCTTCGACGGCGCGATCGCCGGGGCCGACGTCGGCGAGCTGGCGGCGCTGCCAGATCCCGCCGCCTGCGAGGCCGCCTCGACCGACAGCCACGCCGTCCTCGGTCGGATCGCCAGGTCGGGGAAGCCGGTGGTCGCGGCCCTGGATGGCCCCGTGCTCGGCGGCGGCGCCGAGCTCGCCATGGCCTGCCACGCCCGCGTGGTCGGCCGGCGGCTCCAGCTCGGTCAGCCCGAGGTGAACCTTGGCATCATCCCGGGCAGCGGCGGTACCCAGCGCCTGCCCCGTCTCGTCGGGGCGGAGCGCGCCCTGGTGATGGTCCGCACCGCCCGGACTGCGTCCGCCGAGGAGGCGTGCGCCTGGAGGTGGGCGACGGGCGCACCCAGACCACCCCCGGGGCGATCTCCACGGCCGCCCCCCGCTCCGGGCGCTGCAGGGCGGCGACCGCCGTCGCGCCGCTCACCGCGCGCCCCCGGCCGCGACGGCCTGGGGCTCGGCCAGCAGACGGAGCCGGAAGCGCTGGATCTTGCCGGTCGCCGTCTTCGGCAGGTCGGCGACGAAGTGGATCTTCCGCGGGAACTTGTACGGGGCGAGGTGCTTCTTGCAGTGCTGCATCAGCTCCGACGAGAGCCCCTCCCCGCCCGCGGCCCCGTCGCGCAGCACCACGTACGCCTCGGGCTTCACGAGCCCCGCCGCGTCGGCGGCGCCGACGACGGCCACCTCCAGGACGCTCGGGTGGCCGATCAGCGTGCTCTCGATCTCGACCGGGGAGCACCAGATCCCCCCGACCTTGAGCATGTCGTCGTTGCGCCCGCAGTAGAAGAAGTAGCCCTGCTCGTCACGGACGTAGGTGTCGCCGGTGTCGAGCCAGTCGTCGCCGAGCATCGTCGACGCGGTCTTCTGCGGGTTGTTCCAGTAGAAGGCGGCGGTGGAGGGGCCGCGGACCTGGAGCCGCCCCGCCTCGTCCGGCGCCGCCTCGCGCCCCTCGACCACGACCCTGGCCTCGTACCCCGGCACGAGCCGCCCGCTCGCCCCCGGGCGCACGTCGTCGCCGCGGTTCGAGATGAAGACGTGCAGCGCCTCCGTGGAGCCGATGCCGTCGAGGATGGTGAGCCCCGTCCGCTCCTTCCAGCGCCGGAAGATGTCGGCGGGCAGCGCCTCCCCCGCCGACGCGCAGAGCCGGATCGAGGAGAGGTCGGGGGTCGCCTTCTCCAGGGCCTGGAGCTGCGCCGCGTAGAGCGTCGGCACGCCGAAGAAGAGGGTCGGGCGGTACCGCTCGATCACCTCGAAGCTCAGCTGCGGCGTCGGCTTGGGCTCGAGCAGGATCGAGGTCCCCCCCACCCAGAGCGGGAAGGTCATGGAGTTGCCGAGGCCGTAGGCGAAGAAGAGCTTGGCGGCCGAGAAGAAGACGTCCTCCTCCCGGATGCCCAGCACCCCGACCCCGTAGTGCTCGCTCGTCGCGACCATGTCGCGGTGGCGGTGGACCGTCCCCTTGGGCCGGCCGGTGGAGCCGGAGGAGTAGAGCCAGAAGCAGGTCGCGGTGGCGCCGGCCGAAACGGCCTTCAGCGTGGCGCTCGCGCGGGCCAGCTCGCCGCGCAGGTTGCGCTCGCCGCCCGTCACCGGGAGGGCCACGGCCGGGCGCGGCTTCGCGGTGGCGAGCGCGGGCCGGACCTCTGCGGCGTACTCCTCCGACCAGAAGAGGGCCGCGCACTGGGAGTCCTCGATGATGTACCGGTAGTCGTCCGCCCGCAGCAGGGTGTTGAGGGGGACCGGGACGATGCCCGCCTTGATGGCGCCCCAGAACAGGTAGAAGAACTCGGCGCAGTCCTTCACGATCAGGAGGACGCGATCCCCCCGCCGGACGCCGAGCGAGAGGAGCGCGTTTCCGCACCGGCTCACGTTCTCCGCGAGCTCGGCGTAGGTGATCTCCCCGGCGGGGCCGCGGATGGCCACCCGGTCCCCCCGCCCCTCCTCCACGTGGCGGTCGACGAAGGGGACGGCGACGTTGAAGCCCGGCGCGAAGAGAATCCGGGCCGGCGACTCGCTGCGATCCACCGTGACGGGCTGCTGCGTCATCTGCCCCTCCTGCGTGTCGATCGACCGTTCCGTGGCGCCCGGCGCGCCGCGGAGCCCCGAGGCGGCCCGGCAACTGCGTTAACCGGTACCGCTATACCAGAACAAATTGTCGCAGGCCAGCCTCCTCGTGCAGATCCGGGGAGTCCGTCGTGCTTCCGGCAGGTTACGGGGTCGGGATCCGGTGGCGGCCGGGGACCGTCTTCACGCTCCGGTACGGGCGCGGAGCGGCCGCGCCGCTCGCTCCGCCGCCTCGCCCGGGCCCGCGGCGCCGGCGCCGTCCATCAGCTTCACCGCCGTCGCGAGGGAGATCGACGCCAGGGTGCCCTTGGCGATGCCGTCGATCTCGTCGAGGACGCGGCGCAGCGCGCGCCCCTCGGCGGAGCGCTCCCCGGGGTCGGGGTCGCCGTGCGCGCTCGTGCCGAGGTCCTCGAAGAGCTGGATCACGTCGAGGAGCGTCACCCGCTTCACGTTGCCGCGGAAGCGGTAGCCACCGCCGGCCCCGCGCACCGCCTCGACCAGCCCCGCGCGCCCGAGGGCCCGGAGCACCTTCGCGAGGTGGTTGACCGAGATGCCGAAGCGCTCCGCGATCTCGGCGGCGGCGAACTGCTTCTCCGGATCGGCGGCGAGCTGCAGGACGGCGTAGAGGGCGAGCCGGGTGGCGATCTGCAGCCTCATGGGTCGAGCTCCTTCTCCAGCTGGATGAAGGGGCCGCCCATCATCCCCTGGCTGCGGAAGAACGACATGATCAGGTGCTCGTCCTTCGCGAGCATGGTGCGGACCCGATCGACCCCCGCCTTGCGGAAGCGCGCGCAGATCTCGTCGAAGAGCTTCGTCCCCAGTCCGTGCTGCCGCACCGTCCGGCTCACGTCGATCGCGAAGATCCAGCCCGCGGGGGGAGAGCCGAACTCCCAGGCGCGCACCTCGCCCACGATGTAGCCGACCACGTGCCCCTCGCGCTCCCCGACGAGGAAGAACCGGTCGGGCTGCCGGCCGGCGTACCACTCGAAGCGGTCCTTCCAGTAGGCGAGCTTGGAGACGCCGGTGTTCTCCGCGTCAAGGGCGACGACCGCGCGGAGATCCTCGCCCTTCGCGGGGCGGACCCGGAGCTCCACGACGGGGGGCGGGGGCGGGGCCGTGGTCCTCTGGTGCGCCATTACCACTATCTAACGCGCCCCCCTGCCGCTGACAAACGGCCCCCGGAGGCGCGGCAGGTGCACGTGTGATCGGTCGGCGCGGGGGTCTTCCAGCGCATCGCGCGGTGCTCGTCCGAGCGGAGCGTCACGGCGCGGTAGAGCGCGAGGAGCGTGTAGGCGATGCTACTCCCGCCAATCAGGTGCGGGAGGCGCGAGTGCGACCCGTTGACGCAGTACATGGTATTCTAGTACCGTTTTACCTATCCCAGCGGCGCGCCCCCGTCGGGCGCCGACGACGAGCCACGGAGGCACCGACATGAGCACGCTCCCGAAGGTGAGGCCCCACTTCGCCGAAGAGTACCGGCAGAAGCTCTGCACCCCCGCGGAGGCGGCGGCGCTCGTCGAGTCCGGCGACCACCTGTGCTTCCCCCTCTTCGCCGGCGAGCCCACGCTCCTCGTCCGGGCGCTCGCGGCGCGGAAGCACGAGCTGGAGGGGGTCGTCGTCAACCAGCAGCACCACCTCTGCCCCGACTACTTCACCGAGGACTCGGTCCCGCACATCCGCGTCAACGCGTGGTTCACGAGCCACGTCTCGCGCCACGCGGTCCAGAAGGGCTGGGCCGACTTCGTCCCCAACAACTTCCACGAGGTGCCGAAGCTCCTGCGCGAGCACTGGAAGATGGACCTCGCGGGGACCGTGGTCTCCCCGATGGACGAGCACGGCTTCTTCACGTGCAGCCTCTCGGTCGGCTACACGATGGAGGCGATCAAGAACGCGAAGCGGGTCGTGGTCCAGGTGAACCCCCACGCGCCGCGGACGCACGGCAACTGCCACATCCACGTCTCCGAGGTCGACGCCATCATCGAGTGCGACGACCCGATCGTGGAGCAGGCCCCCGCCGGCATCTCCCCGGTGGAGGAGGCGATCGGCAACCACATCGCCGAGCGGATCGCCGACGGCTCCACCATCCAGCTCGGCTTCGGCGGCATCCCCAACGCCGTGACGCGGGCGCTGATGCAGAAGAAGGACCTCGGGATCCACACCGAGCTGCTGACCGACGGCATGGTGGACCTCATGCTCGCCGGCGTCGTCAACGGCTCCCGGAAGTCGATCCACCGCGGCAAGACCCTGGGGACCTTCGCCATCGGGACGAAGCGCCTGTACGACTTCATGGACGAGAACCCGATGATCGAGATGCACCCGGTCGACTACGTGAACGACCCCTTCACGATCGGGAGGAACGACAACATGGTCTCGATCAACGCGACGATCGAGGTGGACCTCCTCGGCCAGTGCTGCTCGGAGTCCCTCGGGCACCTCCAGTGGAGCGGCACCGGCGGCCAGGCCGACTTCGTGCGGGGCGCCAACGTCTCGAAGGGGGGCAAGAGCTTCATCTGCACCGCCTCGACGGCCAAGCACGGCACCGTCTCCTGCATCGTCCCCACGCTGGCCCCCGGAGCCGCCGTGACGACGAGCAAGAACGACGTCGACCACGTGGTGACCGAGTTCGGCGTGGCCAAGCTCCGCGGGCAGACCGCCCGGCAGCGGGCGCTCAACCTGATCGGCGTCGCCCACCCCGACTTCCGCGCGGAGCTCCGCGAGGCGGCGAAGCGGATGAACCGGATCTGAACTCGCGAGCGCCGCGCCGCCGCGGGCCCTATGATTCGTCGATGGCCCACGTCCGCGTCTACTCCAAGAAGAACTGTCCGTACTGCGTCCGCGCCAAGGCCCTCCTCGATCGGAAGGGGATCGCCTACGAGGAGATCGACGTCGAGGGGAGGGACGACCTCCGGCTCTGGCTCGCGGAGGCCTCCGGGCAGAAGACCGTCCCGCAGATCTTCGCCGGCGATCGGCCCCTGGGGGGCTTCAGCGACATCGACGCCCTCGACAAGCAGGGGAAGCTCGACCCGATCCTGCGCGGCGAGGCGTAGGCGCCCGCCCGGAACCCTCCGCCCGCGCCCCGGCTCCCAGTCGGCGATGACCCCTCCCGACGCACCGGTCCACGCCAGCGGCTGCCTCGTCTGCGGCGCCGCGCTCCGCTACTCCCAGTCCGCCGAGCCCGTGGCCTGCACCCTCTGCGGCGCCACCTCCGAGTCCACCGCCCGCTGCGGCGACGGCCACTACGTCTGCGACCGCTGCCACGCCGCGCCGTCGCGCTCCCAGTCCTGGGGAGCTATCCCCGCCTGAGCGTCTGCCGGGAAGAGCGCGAGGAGGATCTCGACGAGCGTGGACTTTCCGTTCGCGCCGGAGCCCAGCGCCACGAGCGCCTTCTGAAGCTTCGGAGCGATGCCGAGCATGCAGCCCCCCGCGAACTCCTAGATGCAGCGCCTCTTGTCGTCGGCGTCGTCGTCTCCCTCGAAGACCTCGCCCAGGAACCTCTCAAACCTGGGCGCCCCAGCATTGGGATCGAAGTCGAACGGCATCGCCACATCGTCATGGGGGTCATGATGGCGGCGATGGTGGTGGGCGCGGGCGCCCACATGATGCGCGGCACGAGCCGCTCCGCCCCGGCGACGACCGGCGCGCCCGCGCTCTCTGGACCCGCAGCCGCCGCACTGCCGCCCGCACCTTCACCCGGCGGCTGACCCGCCGCTGGCCGCCGAGCGTCGCACCTGCGCGGGCGCCGGCTGCGCCCGCCACCCCTTGGCAGCAGGTCGCGCTCGCGATACCCCTCGGACGTGCTCCCGTCGGTCTCCGACCTGGTCGCCGATCCCGCCCACGCCGGCGCCCTCGACGGCGCGGACCGGATCGGCGGGGCGTCCGGCGGAACCCGCCTCGTCGTCCGCGTCGGGCTCTGGCTCTCCCGCGGGAGCGTCACGCGCGCCCGCTTCCGCTCCAGCACCTGCGCCGCGCTGATCGCCTACGCCGAGGCCGCCTGCCGCCTCCTCGAGGGCGGCGCCGCCCCCGAAGCCGTCGACGCCGCGCGGCTCGTCCGCGCCGTGCGCGGCGTGCACCCCGCTCAACAGGACCGGGCCGCGCTCGTATCCGCCGCGGTGGTCGCGGCGCCCGTGGCGCGTCTGCGGCCGCTCGTGACGGTGAAGGGGTGAGGCGGACAAGACATCGGCCCGCACCGGGGGGAAGGAGGCCACAAGCCGGCGCTCCGCGCTTGCATCGCCCCCCC
>DATIVK010000157.1:0-4340 GCA_035465955.1 Anaeromyxobacteraceae bacterium
CGACGCCGCGAGGACGCCGACGAGCAGGTAGCCCGCGTGGGCGATCGACGAGTAGGCGAGCATCCGCTTCACGCTGCTCTGGGGCAGCGCGAGCAGGTTGCCGAAGAACATCGTGAGCAGCGCCAGGCCGGTCACGACCGACGCCAGCGCCGTCGGCATCCCCGCGCCGCCCGACATGGCGGAGAGGAAGAGGCGCGCGAGCAGGGCGAAGGCGGCCGTCTTGACGCCGGCCGCCATGAAGGCGGTGACCGGGGTCGGGGCGCCCTCGTAGACGTCCGGCGTCCAGGTGTGGAACGGGACCGCCGCGACCTTGAAGGCCACGCCGATGACGACCAGCGCCACGCCGCCGAGGTAGACGTACCGCAGGCTCGGGTCGGCGGGGCCGCCCCGGAGCGAGGAGAAGAGGAGCGAGCCCGTGGCGCCGTAGACCAGCGACGCGCCGTAGAGGAGCAGGGCCGACGAGAAGGCGCCGAGCAGGAAGTACTTGAAGGCCGCCTCGGTCGGGCGCTTGCCGCGCCGGATGTACGCGGCGAGGGCGTACGTCGCGAGGCTCATGATCTCGATGGCGATGAAGGCCACGAGCAGGTCGGTCGCCATGCCGAGCAGCGACATGCCGGCCGCGCTGAACATCGCGAGCGCGTAGAACTCGCCCCGCTCGGAGTCCCGCGCCTGGAGCCAGCTCGAGCCGACCAGGGCCGAGAGGGCGAGACCGGCGCAGACGACGACCGTGATGAAGGCCGAGAAGCCGTCGGAGACCGCCTGGCCCCCGAACACCGTCCCGGCGGGCGGGGTGACGGCCGCGAAGGTCCCGGCGATGGCGGCGAAGACCACCGTGAGCCAGGACTGGTAGGCGCGGCGGCCGGAGGTCGAGAAGACCTCGGCGAGGAGCAGGACCAGCGCCCCGACCGTGAGGATCGCGACGGGGACGAGGGAGAAGAAGTCCGGGGAGAGAAGGGGACGCATGTCAGTGGGCCTCGCCGGACGGGATGGGGGCGCCGGCCTCCGGGGCGTGTGCCGGCTCTCCGTGGGCGCCCGGCGCGCCGTGCCCCTCGGGGGCGGCGGCGGGGGGCGGCAGCGGCGCGCGCGGCAGCGTGACGGAGGCGGCGATCGTCCCGACCGTGCTGGGGACGTTCAGCCGGGCCTCGGCGGCCTGGAAGCGGCCGACGAGCCGGTCGACGGAGGGCTTCGCCACCCCGAGGAACTGGCCGGGCGCGAGCCCCATCACGAAGATGAGGGCGATGATCGGGGCGAGGACGAACCCCTCGCGGACCGACATGTCCGGGATGTGCCGGTTCTCGTCCTTGTCGATGGCGCCGTAGAAGACCTTCTCCACGAGCTTCAGCATGTAGATCGCGCCGAGGATGACGCCGGTCGTGGCGAGGACCGCGATGACCCGGCCGTGCGGCAGCTTCGAGATGAATGTCCCGGTGAGGATCAGGAACTCGCCGACGAAGCCGTTGGTGCTCGGCAGGCCGATCGAGGAGAGCGTGACGATCACGAACGCGACCGTGAGGACCGGGACGGTCTTGGCGATCCCGCCGTAGTCCGCGGTGAGCCGCGTGTGGCGCCGCTCGTAGAGCATGCCGATGATGAGGAAGAGGCCGCCCGTCGAGACGCCGTGGTTCAGCATCTGGTAGACGCCGCCGGTGAGCCCCTCGGCGGAGAGGGCCGCGATGCCGAGCATCACGAAGCCGAGGTGCGAGACCGACGAGTAGGCGACGAGCCGCTTCATGTCGGGCTGCACGAAGCACATGAGCGCGCCGTAGACGATGCCGATGACGGCGAGCACCGCGAGGGCGACCCGGAAGTGGAGCGCCGCCTCGGGGAAGAGGGGCAGCGCGTACCGGAAGAAGCCGAAGGTGCCCATCTTCAGGAGCACGCCGGCCAGGATGACCGACCCGGCGGTCGGCGCCTCGGTGTGGGCGTCCGGCAGCCAGGTGTGGAGCGGGAACATCGGCACCTTCACCGCGAAGGCGAGGGCGAAGGCGGCGAAGAGGAGCATCGCCGCGCCCGGCGTGACCTGGAGCGACTCGCGCGCCGCGATGTAGTCGAAGGTCCCGCCGTCGTGGAAGTACACGTACAGGATCGCGACCAGCATCATCACGCTGGCCACGAAGGTGTAGACGAAGAACTTCACCGTCGCGTAGAGGCGGTTGGCCCCGCCCCAGATCCCGATCAGCAGGTACATCGGGACCAGCATCAGCTCCCAGAAGACGTAGAAGAGGACCAGGTCGAGCGCCGCGAAGGTCCCGAGCATCGCCGTCTCGAGGACGAGGAGCGCGATCATGAACTCCTTCACGCGGTCCTGGATCGCCTTCCAGGCGGAGAGCACCACGATCGGCATCAGCACCGTCGTGAGCATCACGAGGAGGAGCGCGACGCCGTCGAGCCCGACGTGGTACCCGATCCCGACCGACGGGACCCAGGGGAGGAGCTCCTCGAACTGGAACTCGGGCGCCGCGATCGACGGGTCGAACCCGCCCCAGAGGGCGAGGGACACGAGGAAGGTCACGAGCGTGGTGACCAGGGCCACCGCCTTCTGGAGGCGGGCCTCGTCGCGGGGGATCAGGACGAGGAGGAGCGTCCCGACGATCGGCAGGAAGGTGACGACGCTGAGCAGCTTCACGGCTTAGAGGCCTCCCGCGCCGAGCACGTTGAAGAGGATGACCGCGGCGGCCACCGCCATGAGCGCCGCGTACCACTGGATGTCGCCGGTCTGCAGCCCGCGCAGGACGCGGCCGATCGAGCCGACGGCCCGGGCCGTGCCCATCACGAGGATGCCGTCGATGGCGAAGACGTCGACGACGCGCCAGAGCAGCCAGGCCATCCACTTGAGCGGGTTGATGACCAGGTACTCGTACAGCTCGTCGACCCGGAACTTCTCGTAGGCGAACTTGTAGAGGTTCGGCGCGGCGATCGCCATCTTCGCCGGGAGCGCCTTGAGCGGCCCGACGTACATGGCCCACGCGACGAAGGTGCCGACGAAGGCGATGACCCAGGCCGCGAAGTACGGCCAGGACGGGTGGGCCGCCTCGGTCAGGGCGCCGGTGACCGCGTCGTGCACCACGTGGAAGTGGTGGGAGGTCAGGAGGTTCTGCGTGCCGGCCTCGAAGACCCGCGCCGTGAAGTTCTTGAAGAGGTGGCCGTACTCGCCGTGGAGCGGCAGCTCGAGGCCGGCCGCCACGATGGCGAGGAAGGCCAGGACCATGAGCGGCCCCGTCATCACGAAGGAGGACTCGTGGGCGTGCTCGGCGTCGTGGCTCCGCTCCTCGCCGAAGAAGACGAGGAAGACGAGGCGCGACATGTAGAAGGCGGTGCCGAGGGCCGCGACGGCGCCGAGCCCGTACGCGAACGGGCCGACCCAGCCGAGCGCGTGGTTCGCGCTGAAGAGGGCGTTGCCGAGGATCGCGTCCTTCGACCAGAAGCCGGAGAGCGGGACGATGCCGGTGATCGCCGCCGTCGAGATGGCGAAGGTGGCGAACGTGTACGGCATGTGCTTGCGCAGGCCGCCCATGATCCGGATGTCGCCCTTGTCCCCCATCCCGTGCATCACCGACCCGGCCCCGAGGAAGAGGCAGGCCTTGAAGAAGGCGTGGGTGACGAGGTGCAGGACGCCGGCCCACCAGGCGCCGACCCCGACGCCGATGAACATGAAGCCGAGCTGCGACACGGTCGAGTAGGCGAGGACCTTCTTGAGGTCCGTCTGCGTGAAGGCGATGAGGGCCGAGACGAGGGCCGTCAGCGCGCCAACCAGCGTCACCACCGCCATCGCCGCCGGCGAGAGGCTGAAGAGGTAGTTGTTGCGGGCGACGAGGTAGACGCCCGCGGTCACCATGGTCGCCGCGTGGATGAGGGCGGAGACCGGCGTCGGACCGGCCATCGCGTCCGGCAGCCAGATGTAGAGGGGGATCTGGGCCGACTTGCCGGTGGCGCCGACGAAGAGGCCGAGGAGCGCCAGCGTCAGCGCGGCGCGCCAGGTCCAGCCCGCGAAGAGGCCGGCGTCGATGACGGCGCCCGTCTTCACGTACTCGGCGACCTCCATCGCCCGCGACTGGAGCTCGCCGTAGCTGACCGTGCCGAAGAGCGCGACGAGGACGAAGACGCCGACCAGGAAGCCGAAGTCGCCGACGCGGTTCGTGACGAAGGCCTTGCGCCCCGCGAAGGCCTTCATCGGATCCGTGTACCAGAACCCGATCAGGAGGTAGGAGCAGAGCCCCACGCCCTCCCACCCGACGAAGGTGAGGATCAGGCTGTCGCCCAGGACGAGGATGAGCATCGCCGAGACGAACAGGTTCAGGTACGTGAAGAACTTGGCGAACCCCTGCTCGTCCTCGTGCGAC
>DATIVK010000158.1:0-5122 GCA_035465955.1 Anaeromyxobacteraceae bacterium
CTGCCACGCCACGAAGAAGGCCTGCCCATCCCACGCCACCGCGGGCACGGTCTGGGTCCTCGCTGCCGGGTCGAACGTCGAAATGGGGAACGCCGGGTCGAGGACCGCTGCGTCGGCCCCCCTCACCCGCACTCCGTAGACGTCGTCGTTGACGTTGCCGTTCCGGCGGTCCTGCCAGACGACGAGGTAATCGGTGCCGTCCCACGCGATCGCGGGGTTGAGCTGGCTCCGATAGGCGGTCGAGATGGGGATCCCCGAGAGATCGACGACGACTCCATCCGAGCCCCTCACCCGCGCCCCGTAGATGTTCTCGTCGGCGCCCCGAGAGTCCTGCCAGACCACGAGGTGGTGGGTCCCATCCCAGGCCACCGCCGGGCGGGTCTCCCGCGCGGCGGCCGCCGAGATGGACATCCCCGCGGCGTCGAGGACGACGCCGTCCGACCCCCGCACGCGCGCCCCGTAGACGTCAGGGCGAGTGGCGACGAACTGGTTCTCCTCCCAGACCACGAGGTAGTTCGCCCCGTCCCACGCCACCGAGGCATAGGACTGGTCGCCGACGGCGGCGGAGACGGCGATCCCCACGGGCTCGAGGACCGCACCGTCAGCCCCGTCCACGCGGGCGGCGTAGACGTCCAGGCTCGTGCCGCTGCGGTAGTCCTCCCATGCCACGAGGAAGTGCGCCCCGCCCCACGCTACCGAAGGGCGGCTTTGACTCTGCGCCGCGGTCGAGACGGCGATGCCCGCGGGGTCGAGCACGCTCCCGTCCTGTCCGACGCGGCAGGCATAGATGTCGTCGGACGTCACGCTCCGAAGGTCGGCCCAGGCGACGAGGTACTGACTCCCGTCCCAGGCGATGGCAGGGGCGTGCTGGGGATTGGACGAGTCCGATATGGCGATGCCGGGGTCCAACACGCTCGCGTCGGACCCCCTCACCCGCGCCCCGAAGATGTCGAGCCCCTCGCCGTTGCGGTCGTCCTCCCAGACCACGAGGACGTTCGCACCGTCCGACGCGACGGCCGGCGAAGACTGGGCGCTTCTCGACGTCGAGATCGGGATCCCGTCCGTGTCGCGGACCGCCCCGTCCGCTCCCACCCGCGAGCCGTAGACGTCGAAGTCGAGGGCGCTCCGGTAGTCCTGCCAGGCCACCAGGAAGTCCGTGCCGTCCCACGCCACGGCCGGACACTGTTGATGGTCGCCCGCCCCCGAGACGACGATCCCGCCGACGTCCAGGACGCCGCGATCCGCCCCGCGCACGCGCGCGCCGTAGATGTCCCACGAGGTCCCACTGCGGAGGTCCTGCCAGACCACCAGGTAGTCGGTGCCGTCCCACGCCACCGCGGGGTACTTCTGCTCGTACTGCGCGTCCGAGATGACGAACCCGCCCGCGTCGAGCACCGCCCCGTTCGCCGCGCGCACGCGTGCGCCGTAGACGTCGTAGCTCCCGCCACCCCGGTAGTCCTGCCAGGCGACCAGGTAGTTCGTCCCGTCCCATGCCACCGAGGGATATTCCTGGGCCCTCACCGCCGTCGAGATGGGGATGGCGACCGCGTCGACGGGCGCGGCGTCCGCGCCCAGCCTCACGGCGTAGATGTCGTAGTCGTCGGGAAGCGCGGCGCTACGGAGCTCCTGCCAGGCCACGAAGAAGTTCGTCCCGTCCCAGGCGACCGCCGGGTAGTTCTGCTGGGCCGGGTTCTGCTGGGCGGGGTCGCTCGCGATCGGGCGCCCGCCGGGATCGAGAACGGCGCCGTCGGAGCCGCGCACTCGGGCGCCGAAGACGTCCCAGTTCCCCGCCCGCAGGTCCTGCCAGAGCACGAGGTAGTTCGTCCCACCCCAAGCGACGACGGGGAACTCCTGCGCGCCGTCCGCAGTCGAGATCGACAGCCCCGCCACGTCGAGCAGCGATCCGTCCGCCGCGCTCACGCGAGCCCCGACGACGTCATTGCTCGTGCCGCCTCGGTAGTCGCGCCACACCACGAGGTAGGTCGTCCCACCGAAGGCCAGCGAAGGTTGATCCTGGGGGTTGATCGCCGGCGCGTAGACCGGCGCGTCCGTGTCGCGCTCGGGCGAGATGACGGGATCGAGCACCGCAGGGAAGATCGACCCCTCCACGACCGCTGCCGGCACGCGCAGCAGGACGGCGCCCCCGTCCCAGCGCGCCGGCACCGCCGTCTCCACGCCCACGCCGTCGATCCAGGTGGCGTGCCCGTAGCGAACGCCCAGCGCGCCGGCGGAGAAGTGAAGGCCCGCCTCCGTCTCGCCCGTGAACTCCCCCGCGACGAGCGCAACCCTCACCTCGAGGTCGCCGTCGCCGTCGGGCCGCCGCGCGAAGCGCCAGCTCTGCTCGACCCCCTCCGCGCCGTTCTGCAGCCGCTCGACCGCTGGGCCGCGGGGGACCTCCAGCTGGCCAGCGCCGTTCCTCGATGCCACCCCGCCGCCCTCGCCGAGCGCAGCGCCGCGCGTCACGCTGGACGGTCCGAACCGGACTCCGTCGCCGCGGACCACCTCGCCCGGATCCCGCCGCGCCGGTGCGGGCACCGCCCCATCGCGAGCCGGCGGCGAGGCCTCCGCGCCGGCCGCACGAGCGTTGGGGTGATGGAAGGGGACCACCTCGAGGCTCCCGTCCTCGTGGACCGCCGCCTCGTAGGTCGTGTGGCCGCCGCGCCAGGCCCCGTCGTGGGGGCGAAAGGCGAAGTGGACCTGCTCGATGACGGCGCCGACGTCGATCGGGATCCCCGCGCCGGGCTCCCGGGCGCCCTGCGCGCCGCCCGCGGCCGACGGCCCCGCCCGGCGCGCGCGAGGGAGCGCGCCCTCCGCGCCGCGGGCTCCGCGCTCATCGGACCGCGAGGTCGCGGGCGCGACCCCCTGCCGCCCCGCTCCCCCAGAGAGGAGGACCGCTACGGCGAACACCGCGACCGCGGCCCCGAGGATCGCGGCGCGCCGCGCCCCGGCCGGCAGCGGGAGGCCCCCGCGACCGGCAGGCGAACCCTTCCCATGCAGCACGTGTCCCCCCCCCGGGGAGCACGAAGGCGCAGGCACCGGGACGGCGGGCGGCCGCGGGATGCTCCCCGCCGCCCACTCTTCCAGACGCGCACCGGGGCGGCAATGGAGAACTGCGACCCTGCGTGTACCTCCCGCCCCCCTCTCCCGCCCCCGCCGGGTCCGGACTAGATTCGGGGCCCGTGGGAGGCCCCGGATGAACAGCGAGCTCCGCGCCGTCGCGGAAGAGGTGGACGTACAGTCGGCGTTCGTCGACCGGCTGCTCGACGAGACCGGCAGGGTGATCGTCGGCCAGCGCTACATGGTCGAGCGCGTCCTCATCGGCCTGCTCGGCGGCGGTCACGTGCTGCTCGAGGGCGTCCCGGGGCTCGCCAAGACGATGGCGGTCCGCACGATCGCCGACGCGGTCGACGCGAGCTGCAGCCGGATCCAGTTCACCCCCGACCTGCTCCCCGCCGACGTCGTCGGCACGCAGATCTACGACCCCAGGGCCCAGGCCTTCTTCCCGAAGCAGGGGCCGGTCTTCGCCAACATCGTGCTCGCCGACGAGGTCAACCGCGCGCCGGCCAAGGTCCAGTCGGCGCTGCTCGAGGCGATGCAGGAGCGGCAGGTGACCCTCGGCGACCGGACCTTCCCCCTCCCGGACCCCTTCGTCGTCCTGGCCACCCAGAACCCGATCGAGCAGGAGGGGACCTACCCGCTCCCCGAGGCGCAGGTCGACCGCTTCATGCTCAAGGTGAAGGTGGGCTACCCGAGCCGGGAGGAGGAGCGGCTCATCATGGACCGGATGGGCGTCGCGGAGCCGCCCCGGGCGCGGAAGGTGGTCTCGACCGCCGATCTCGCCGCGGCGCGCGCCGTGGTCCACCGGATCTACGTCGACGAGCGGGTGAAGGACTACGTCGTGAGCCTGGTCTTCGCGACCCGCGATCCGCGCGGCGCCGGGCTCGCGGACCTCGCGCCGCTCGTGGAGTGGGGCGCGTCCCCGCGCGCCACGCTCTGCCTGGCGCTCGCGGCCCGCGCCCACGCCTTCCTCCGCCACCGGGCGTTCGTCACGCCGGAGGACGTGAAGGCGGTCGCCCACGACGTGCTCCGGCACCGCATCACGCTCACGTACGAGGCCGAGGCGGAGGAGGTCACGTCCGAGAAGGTCGTCTCCCGCGTCCTCGAGCGCGTCGAGGTGCCGTGACCTCGTGATGGACCCGCGTCCCCTCCTCCAGCGCGTCCGCCGCATCGAGATCGCCACGAAGCGGGCGGTCCAGGACCGTCTCCAGGGCTCGTACCACTCGGTCTTCAAGGGGAGGGGCATGGCCTTCAGCGAGGTCCGCCCCTACGCGCCCGGCGACGAGGTGCGCGCGATCGACTGGAACGTCACCGCCCGGACCGGGAGCCTCCACGTGAAGCGCTTCGTCGAGGAGCGCGAGCTGACCGTGATGATCCTCGCGGATCTCTCGGCCTCCACCGACTTCGGCTCGCGCGAGCGGACCCAGGCGGAGGTCGCGGCGGAGATCGCGGCGCTGATCGCGTTCAGCGCCGTCGCGAACGGCGACCGCGTCGGCCTCGTCCTCTTCACCGACCGGGTCGAGCGGTTCGTGCCGCCGCGGAAGGGGCGGCGCCACGCCCTGCGGCTCGTCTCGGAGATCCTCCGGTTCCGCCCCGAGGGGCGCCGCACCTCGATCGCCGCGCCGCTCGAGTTCCTCCGCCGCGCGCTGAGGCGCCGCGCCGTGGCCTTCCTCCTCTCCGACTTCCTCGAGGGGGGCGACGGCGAGGGGCGCCCCTTCGGCTTCGAGCGGGCGCTCCGCGTCGCCGCGCGCAAGCACGACGTCGTCCCCATCCGCCTCGGCGACCGCCTCGACGCGGAGCTGCCGGCCGCCGGCCTGGCCTGGATCGAGGACCCCGAGACGGGCGAGGTGGTCCGGATCGACCTCGCCGACCGCCGCGCCCGCCGGCGCTACCAGGCGGCGCTGCGCGCGGAGGAGGAGCGGCTCCGCCGGCTGTTCGCGCGCCTCGACCTCGACGCCGCGCGCGTGCGCGCCGACGACGCCGACTACGTCACGCCCCTGGCGGCCTTCTTCCAGGCGCGCGCGCGGAGGCGCGCGTGAGCGCGCTCCCGGCCGCCGCGCTCGCC
>DATIVK010000159.1:0-5522 GCA_035465955.1 Anaeromyxobacteraceae bacterium
CGGGCGCGGGGCGCCCCCAGCCGAGCCGCGCGAGCAGGGCGCCGAGCGGGGCGCCCGCGAGCGCCCCCGTGATGAAGCTTCTGCGGTGGATCGTCATGCTGGCCCGCTAGCGTCCGAGGGCGGCGGCGAAGCCGGCCTCGAGGTCGGCGAGGAGGTCGTCCACGTGCTCGATGCCGGCCGAGACGCGGATGAGGCCGTCGGCGATCCCGAGGGCGGCGCGCTGCGACGCCGGGATCGAGGCGTGCGTCATGATCGCCGGGTGCTCGATGAGGCTCTCGACCCCCCCGAGCGACTCGGCGCAGGCGAAGACGCGCACCGTCTCGAGGAAGGCGCGGGCGGCCGGCAGGCCGCCCCGGATGACGAAGGAGAGCATCCCTCCGAAGCCGCGCATCTGGCTGCGGGCCAGCTCGTGCTGGGGGTGCGAGGGGAGGCCGGGGTAGAGGACGCGCTCGACCTGCGGGTGGTCCTCGAGCCAGCGGGCGATCCGCGCGGCCCCCTGGGCGTGGCGCTCCATCCGGACCGCGAGCGTCTTGATCCCGCGCAGCACCAGGTAGCAGTCGAACGGGGAGGGGACGCCGCCGGCGGCGTTCTGTACGAACCGGAGCCGCTCCGCGATCCCGTCGTCGCTCGTCATCGCGGCGCCACCGACCACGTCGGAGTGGCCGTTCAGGTACTTGGTGGCCGAGTGGAGGGCGAGATCGGCCCCCAGCTCCAGCGGCCGCTGGAAGTATGGCGTCGCGAAGGTGTTGTCGACCACCGAGACGGCGCCCCGGGCGCGGGCGAGCCGCGCGATGGCGGCGACGTCGGCGATCTTGAGGAGCGGGTTGGTGGGGCTCTCGATCCAGACGAGGCGCGTCGTGGGCTTGAACGCCCGCTCGACCGCGGCGAGGTCGGTCATGTCGACCTGGTCGAAGAAGAGGCCGTGGCGCCGGTGGACCTTGTCGAGGATCCGGAACGTTCCGCCGTAGACGTCGTCGGACGCGAGGACGTGGTCGCCCGCCTGCAGGAGGTGCAGGACGGCGTCGCTCGCCGCGAGCCCGGAGGCGAACGCGAAGCCGTGGCGCGCCCCCTCCAGCGCGGCGTAGCAGCCCTCCAGGGCGTCGCGCGTCGGGTTGCCGGAGCGCGAGTACTCGTACCCCTTGTGCCGCCCCGGCCCCTCCTGCGCGAAGGTGGAGGAGAGGACGATCGGCTGCATCACCGCGCCGGTGCGGGGGTCGGGCGGCTGCCCGGCGTGGACGGCGAGGGTTTCGAGGTGAGCCTTCGGTTCGGCCATGTTCTCCTGCCCCCTCACCCTGACCCTCTCCCCCGGTGGGGGAGAGGGAATGAGGTTCCGGGTAGGTGCCCTCTCCCCCGGTGGGGGAGTGGGGATGAAGTTCCGGGAAGCGCCCTTGTTCGTCCGGTGGAACCTAGCGGAGCCGTTCGCCGACGAAGGCGATGAGATCGATCTTGGTGATGATGCCGGTGATCCGGTCGCCCTCCTTCACGATCGCGACGTTGTCGTCGTCGAAGATCTGGCGGAGGCGCGTGATGGGCGTGTCGGGGCCGACGACGCCCTGGAGCGGCTGCACGAGCGGCTCCACGACCTCGGAGAGCCGGTGCTTCCCCTCGATCAGGAACTGGAGCAGGTCGTACTCGTGGATCATCCCGATGGCGCGGCCGTCGGCGTCGACGACCGGCATCTGGGAGATGTCGTGCTCCTTGAGCTGGCGGACCACCGCCTCGACCTTGTCGGTCTTGCGCGCGGTGATCACCTTCCCGCGGCGGGCGCCGAGCACGTCCTTGACCGTGGCCGCGCCCACCTCGCCGCCGGTGCCGGTCGGGAAGCCGTTGTCCCGCATCCACTCGTCCGAGAAGAACTTGGAGACGTAGGCGCGCCCCGTGTCGGGGAGCGGGACCACGATCGTCTTGCCCTTGCCGAGCTCGCGGGCGAGCTGGGCGGCGACGTGGACGGCGGCGCCCGAGGAGCCGCCCGCGAAGATCCCCTCCTCGCGGGCGAGGCGGCGGGCCATCGTGAACGCCTCGGCGTCGGTGACCTGGCGGACGTCGTCGAGGACCGAGAGGTCCATCGTCCCGCACATGAGATCCTCGCCGATCCCCTCCACCTTGTAGGCGTGGGGCTGGCCGAGCTTCCCGGTCTTGAACATCGAGTGGTAGACGGAGCCGACGGGGTCGACGCCGACGTTCAGGATCGCCGGGGCCTTCTCCTTGAAGAACTTCCCGCAGCCGCTCATCGTGCCGCCGGTGCCGATGCCGGCGACGAAGGCGTCGAACCGGCCGCCCGTCTGCTCCCAGATCTCGGGGGCCGTCAGCGCGTAGTGGGCCTCGACGTTGTCCCGGTTGAAGTACTGGTTCACGTAGAAGCTGTTGGGCGTCTCGGCGGCGATCCGCTTCGCCACCGAGTAGTAGCTCTGCGGCGACTCGGCGGGCACGTTGGTCGGCGTCACCACCACCTGCGCGCCGAAGGCCTTGAGCGTCTCCTGCTTCTCCCTCGACATCTTGTCGGGCATCGTGAAGACGCAGCGGTACCCCTTCACCGCGGCGGCGATCGCGACGCCGACGCCGGTGTTGCCGCTGGTGTTCTCGACGATCGTCCCGCCCGGTCGCAGGAGGCCCGCCCGCTCCGCCTTCTCGAGGATGTGGACCGCCATCCGGTCCTTGATCGAGCCGCCGGGGTTCATGAACTCCAGCTTGGCGAGGACGGTCGCGCCCTCCGGGTCGACCACCTTGTTGAGCCGGACGAGCGGGGTGTGGCCGATCGCGGCGAGGACGTTCTCGTGGTAGCTCATGGGCGCTCCGAAGGGCGGGGCGAGGAAGAACAAGGCCTTATAGGGTGCCGTTTCGAGGGGTGTCAACGAACGGCCCAGGAAAGGGAGGCGCGCGGATGGACGGGGACCTGACCGAGGCGAGGGTGCGGTCGGCGGTCGCCCGGGCGACCGGGCGGGACGCGTCGGCGTGGTCCGTGCGCCGCCTGGCGGGGCACGCCTCGATGCGGAGCTACTGGCGCGTCGGGGCGCCGCCGGACTCGCTCGTGGTCATGGTGCTCCCGGCCGACGCCCGGCCCGAGGAGGTCACGAAGGGCGGGCCGCCCCCGGTCGACCCGTTCGTCGACGTGCAGGGCTACCTCGAGGGGATCGGCGTGCGGGTGCCGGCGATCCGCGCCTTCTACGAGGCCGACCGCCTGATGGTGCTCGAGGACCTCGGCGACGAGATGCTCGAGACGCGCCTCCTCGCCGGCGATCCGGCCGAGCCGCTCTACGCCGCGGCCATCGACCAGCTGGCGCGCCTCCGGGCGCACGCCGAGGCCCACCCCGGCCGCTCCGTGGCGTTCACGCGCGCCTTCGACCACGACCTCTACCTCTGGGAGCTCCACCACTTCCGCGAGTGGCTGCTCGAGGCCTGGAAGGGGGCGGCGCTCTCGCCCGCCGAGCGGGCGGCGGTCGACCGGCACTTCGAGGCGATCGCGCGCGCCCTCGACGCGGAGCCGAAGGGGTTCACCCACCGCGACTACCAGTCGCGCAACCTCATGATCCTGCCGGGCGGCGCGCAGGCGGTCATCGACTTCCAGGACGCGCTCCTGGGGCCGCGCCAGTACGACCTCGTGGCGCTCCTGCGGGACAGCTACGTCGAGCTGCCCGCCGAGCTCGTCGACCGGATGCTGCGCCGCTACCTCGACCGGCTCGCCGCCGAGGGCGGCCCGGCGCTGGACTACGGGTCGTTCCGCGCGGTCTTCGACCTGCTCACGGTCCAGCGGAAGCTGAAGGACGCCGGCCGCTTCGTCTTCATCGACCGGGTGCGCAAGAACCCCGACTTCCTCCGCTCCATCCCCGCGTCGCTCCGCTACGTCCGCGAGGCCTTCTCCCGCCGGCCGGACCTGGCCGAGCTGCAGGAGATCCTGGCGCGGCACGTGCCGGAGCTGGCGCGGTAGGGACGCAAAAAAAGGAGGGCGGTGGGGTTGGCCCACCGCCCTCCTACCCGTCGCTCCCCGGGATTGGGAAGCTAGCCGGAGCTACTCGGCGCCGACACCGAGGTAGGTCCGGATCTTCTCGTCCTCGAACTTCGTCTGCGCCTCGGCCTCGGGGGCCAGGAGCGAGACGAGGATGCCCACCGCGAAGGCGCCGCCCATCGAGAAGATGGCGGGGTTCTTCATGGGGAAGATCGCGGCGGAGTTGTGGAGGACGTCCACCCAGACGGTCTTGGAGAGGAGGATCATGATGACGGAGCTGAACGCGCCGACGATGATCGACCAGACCGCGCCCTGGGTCGTGAACTTCTTCCAGACGATCGACATCAGCAGCGCCGGGAAGTTGGCCGAGGCGGCGATCGCGAACGCGAGGCCGACCATGAAGGCCACGTTCTGGCCCTTGAAGAGGATGCCGAGGCCGACGGCGATGACGCCGAAGACGATCGTCGCGGTCTTGGCCGCCTTGACCTGCTCCTCCTCGCTCGCGTGGCCGTTCTTGATGACGGACACGTAGAGGTCGTGGGAGTAGGCGGACGCGGCGGCCAGCGTGAGGCCGGCGACGACCGCGAGGATGGTGGCGAAGGCGACGGCGGAGATGAAGCCGAGGAACGGCGTGCCGCCGAGCAGCTCGGCGAGGAGCGGCGCGGCCATGTTGCCGCCGCCCGCCATCTTCGCGATGACCTCGCGGCCGACGAGGAGGGAGGCGCCGAAGCCGACGATCGGGATGATCAGGTAGAAGTAGCCGATGAGGCCGGTCGCGTAGAGCACCGACTTCCGGGCGGCCTTGGCGTCCGGCACCGTGTAGAAGCGCATCAGGATGTGCGGCAGGCCGAGGAGGCCGAACATGAGGGCGAGGCCGAGCGAGACCGCCTCGACGGGGCTGGCCACCTGGCCGCCCGGCTGGAGCGCCTTCTCACCGTACCGCGTCGCGACCTCGGCGTAGATGTTCCCGGGGCTCCACCCGAACCGGCTGAGGACGAGGCCGGTGAGGAGGGTGACGCCGAAGAGGAGCAGGCCGGCCTTGATGATCTGCACCCACGTCGTGGCGAGCATGCCGCCGAAGAGCACGTAGGCGAGCATCACGCAGCCGACGATCAGCTCGGCGTACTCGTACTTGAGGCCGAACATGAGCGAGATGAGCTGGCCGGAGCCGACCATCTGCGCGATCGTGTAGAAGAGCACCGTGAGGATGCCGCCGATGGCCGCCGCGATGCGGACCGGCTTGTTCTTCAGGCGGAAGGCGACGACGTCGGCGAAGGTGAACTTGCCGAGGTTCCGGAGCGGCTCGGCGACGAGGAACATGAGCGCCGGCCAGCCGACGAGCCAGCCGGTCGCGTAGATCATGCCGTCGTAGCCCGACATGGCGACCATGCCGGAGATGCCGAGGAACGACGCGGCCGACATGTAGTCGCCGGCGAGCGCGAAGCCGTTCTGGAGCGCGGAGACGCTGCGCCCGGCGGCGTAGAACTCGCTGGAGGTCTTGGTCTTGCGGGCGGCCCAGTAGGTGATGACGAGGGTCACCGCGACGATGAGGAAGAAGAAGCCGATGGCGGGGAGCGTC
>DATIVK010000160.1:0-19087 GCA_035465955.1 Anaeromyxobacteraceae bacterium
GACGACTACGTGACGAAGCCGTTCGACGCGCAGGAGCTGGTCGCCCGCGTGGACGCCGTCATCCGGCGGCGCGAGAGCGCGCTCCTCGCGTCGCCGATGACCCGCCTCCCCGGAGGCCGCGTCATCGACCAGGAGGTCCTCCGGCGGCTGGAGGCGGGCACGCCCTTCGCGCTCTCCTACCTCGACCTGGACAACCTCAAGGCCTACAACGACACCTACGGCTACGCGAAGGCCGACGGTGTCCTCCTCCAGCTCGCCGGCATCCTGCGCGACGCCGTCGCCGAGCACGGCGGCGACGGAGCGTTCCTCGGCCACGTGGGCGGCGACGACTTCGTGCTCCTGACCGCGCCGGAGCGCGCCGCGGTCGTCTGCGGCGAGGCGATCGCGGCGTTCGACCGGGTGATCCCGCTCTACTACGACCGGGAGGATCGCGAGCGCGGGTTCATCGAGGCGACCGACCGGTACGGGGCGCGCCGGCAGTTCTCCCTCCTCGCCCTCTCGGCGGCGACGATCGTCGCGACGCCGGGACGCTTCCGCGGTCACGCCGAGCTGGCGCGCGCGGCGGCGGAGCTGAAGCACCGGGCGAAGTCGGTGCCCGGGAGCGTGCACCTCGTCGATCCGCCGCCCGCGGCCCCCGGGACGGCGACGTGACGCTCGCGAGGAAGCTGGCGCTCTTCGCCGTCGCCGCCGCGGTCCTCCCGCTGGTCGGCGTCGCCTTCTCGGTGGTGGCGCGCTCCGAGCGGGCGCTCGCTCGGCGCGCCGTCGAGGAGCAGGGGGCCGCCGCCCGGGCCGGCGCCGAGGCGGTCGCGCGGGATCTCCTGCGGGTCCAGGAGGATCTCGGCCGCGCCCTCGAGGCGTGGAACCCGACCCACCTCGACCGGGAGGAGCTCGAGGCGCTCCTGTTCCTCCTGACCCGGCAGGTCCCCGACGCGAGCGCGGCGGCCGCCGTCGACGCGGCGGGGCACGCCCAGGTCTGGGGCGCGCGAGGCGCCGACGACCCGGGGCTCGCGCCCTTCGTCGAGCACGCGCTCGAGGCGCACCAGACCGCCCGCTGGGAGGGGACCGCCTTCGGCCTGTTCGGGCGCGGGGAGGGTGCGGTCGCCGCGCTGCGGGAGGTCCGGTCGGCGCGTGGAGAGCGCTGGGTGGTGGCCGTGCGCCTCGAGCCGACCTCGATCCGGCGCCGGCTCGACGAGCTCTCGCAGGACGGGCGCGCCGCGTGGCTGCTCGACGGGGCGGGCACGCCGCTCGTCACGGCGACCGGTGCCCCCGCGCTGTCGCCGCCCGAGCGGCAGGCGCTGGCCTCGCTGCGGCGGACGGGCGACGGCCGGGGGGTGGTGGCCGGCGCCGCGGGGAGCGCCCTCGCGGGGATCGCGCCGCTGCCCGAGATCGCGTCGTGGTCGGTCGCGGTCCGGCTCCCGGGGGCCATCGCCTTCCGCGAGGTGGCGGCGCTGCGCCGTGCGGTCCTCGGGGCCAGCGCGGCGGTGGCGGCGATCGCGCTCCTCGCCGCGCTCCTCGTGGCGCGCAGCTTGACCGGCCGCCTCGCCTCGCTGCAGGTGGCCGCGGGCGCCCTCGGCGCCGGGGACCTCACCGCGCGCGTCGAGGAGCGCGGCGCCGACGAGCTGGGGCAGGTCGCGCGTGCGTTCAACGGCATGGCGGGCGAGCTCCAGTCGGCGCGCTCGCAGCTGGAAGGTTGGAACGAGGAGCTGCAGCGCCAGGTCGACGCGCGGACCCGGGAGCTGAAGGAGGCGCAGGCCCCGCTCGTCGAGGCGCAGAAGCTCGCCGCGATCGGCCAGCTGGGCGGTGGCGTCGCGCACGAGATCAACAACCCGCTCACGGGGATCCTCGGCAACGCGCAGCTCCTCCTCGCGACCCTGCCGGAGGAGGCCGAGGGGCGCGACCTGATCGGCAAGATCGAGGCGCTCGCCCGTCGCTGCCGCGACATCACGCAGAACCTCCTGCGCTTCAGCGAGCAGCGGCTCGAGCCGGACTTCCGGGAGGTGGAGCTGAACCGGACGGTGACCGACGCCATCGACCTGACGACCGAGCAGGCCCGGAGCGCCGGCGTCGTGCTGGAGCTGGCGCTGGCGGAGCCGGCCCCGCGGGTCCGCGGGGACGCCGGGCAGCTCGAGCAGGTGGTGCTCCACCTCCTCAACAACGCGAACGCGGCCTGCCTGGGGAGGCCGGGCGCGCGCGTGAGGGTGGCCACCCGGATCGAGGGTGAGGAGGCGGTGGTCGAGGTGCGGGACGAGGGGAAGGGGATCGCCGCCGAGCACCTCGCGCGGATCTTCGAGCCGTTCTTCACGACGAAGGACGTCTGGACCAACGTCGGCCTCGGGCTCTCCGTCTCGTACCGGATCGTCGCCGAGCATGGGGGGCGCATCGCCGTGGAGAGCCGTGTGGGTGAGGGGAGCACCTTCGCCGTGCGCTTGCCCGTCGCTCGGGCGCAGGCGTAAGAGTCGGGGATGGCGCAGCTGCGGGAGCGAACCCTCTTCGTCGGCGGGCTCCTCGCCATGGGGGCCGCGGTCCTGCTCGCCTGGTGGCTCTTCTTCGGCCGCGGGCCGGTGGCCGGCATGCCCGCGCCCGGGACGCAGCCCCCGGCGCGCACGGCGCCGCGGGTGATCGTGACCCGCGCGGACGGCGAGGCCTGGCTCACGCGCGGCGGGGGCGGCCGCACGCGGCTCGCCGCCGGCACGGCGCTGCAGGAGTCGGACGCGATCGAGGCCGCGGGCGGCAGCGAGGTCGAGCTGGGCGCGGGGGAGGGATTCCAGGTCCTGCTCGAGGGGCCGGCGCGCATCGGCGTGAAGGAGATCGCCGCGGAGCTCTCCCGGTTCCGGCTGGAGGAGGGGCTCGCGGAGGCGAAGGTGAAGCCCGACGCAGGGCGCGCCGTCGTCTTCGAGTCGTCCGACGACGCGTCCGTCCGGACCGTCGGCGGCCGGGTGGCGGTCGCGGCCAGCGGTGGGACGCTCGCGGTCGGCGTGACGGAAGGTGAAGCCCAGTTGGGGTCTGGAGGACAGATCGTCGCCGTTCGCGCCGGGCAGCAGGCGTCCGCCGCGCGGGGCCAGGCGCCCACTCCGCCGGTCCCCCTGCCGCGCTCGCTCCTCCTCAAGGTCGATTGGCCGAGCGCCGGCGAGACCAACCGGAGCCGCCTCGTCATCCGAGGACACGCCACCCCCGGCGCCCTGGTCTCCATCGGCGGCGAGTGGGTGAAGGTGGGCGTGGACGGCGTGTTCACGCACGTCCTCCGCCTCCGCGAAGGGGCCCAGACGGTGGAGGCGGTGGCGCGGGACCTCGCGGGGCGCCGCGAGCGATCGAGCCGACCGGTGGTCCTGGACACCCGGGGACCCGACACCCGCTTCGACACCGAGGGGCTGTGGGGAAAGGACCGCCATCGCGGCACATCGGACGGAAAGTGAGGTCTTACTGGGCTATTGACCGATCCACTCCGAAACATCACTATCCGGCCAGAAGGGCGCAGTCGCGGGCCGGGGGGCTCGTGCGGCGCTCACTGCGGGTGCACCTTGAGTCGATCCTTCGTCGCCGCCATCCTGCTCGCCACCTCGGCCTCCGCTGCGGAGCTGCCGCCTGCGACGCCGCTCGTGGCGGGGCCCGGCGATCAGACCGACCCCTCGCTCTCCTTCAACGCCATCGCGTACCTCGGGACGACGGCGCGCGGCACCGAGGTCTTCCTCCGGTCGCTGGCGCCGGGCGCCCTTGCGAGCCAGTTGACGAACGACTCGGTCGACCAGGGGGCGCCCCACCTCGCAGGGAACCGCCTCGCCTTCCGCAGCCCCAACCTCGTCGAGGTCCGCGACTTCATGGGGGGCGGCTTCTCCATCCCGCTCGACGACGGCGGGTTCCTGGGGCCGACCGCCCTCTCCGAGACGCTCGTCGCGTGGGTGGAGGCGGGCCGCCTCACCGGCACGGACGTCGGCTGGCTGCGCCTCGGCGATCCGACGGCGACCCCGACCGTGCTGCGGGACGCCGGCGACCAGCACTCCCTGTCGGTCGCGGGCGACTGGCTCGCCTACGTCGACGGCGCGTCGGTGCGGCTCGTGAACACGGCCGCCGGCACGGTGCAGTCGTTCGACGTCCCCGGGGCGCCGCAGGACGTCTCGATCTGGACCCCCGGTGGCGCGCCGCGGATCGCGGTCCTCGCGATCCCCACGGGCGGCGACGGGACCCGCGAGTCGATCTACGTGATCGACTCTGCCACGGGCGCGTCGCTCGGTGCGCTGGAGACCGCGGGCGTGAAGGTCCACCCGCGGCTCTACGGCGACTGGGTCGGCTTCGAGGCCTCCGACGACCAGCTCAAGCCCCAGGTGACGCTCTGGCACTTCACCGACCCCTCGGCGACGCCCTGGCTCTTCCTGCCCTCGCCGACCGGCTCCTGGCAGAAGCTCCATGATCTCGTCGTCACGAACGACCAGGTCCAGGTGGTCTGGTCGGACGACTCGTCGGGCGACTTCGACATCTACATGTTCGAGGCCCCGATGCAGGACGTGCTCGCCCCGAGGACCGCCTCGAAGCCGGCGACCTGCGACTCGAGCGAGCCACCTCTCGGCCAGTTCGACCTCTCGCGGGAGACGAGCGGGCCGACCTCGGGCGGGACGCTCTTCACGGCGAACGAGCCGACGCGCGTCCTCGTCTGCATCGAGGCGCAGGGCGTCACCTCGGGCTGGATCGGGGTCGGCTCCGAGGTGGTGGCCGCGCCGGGAGACTTCGGGAAGGGGAGCCAGGCGCGCGAGGTCCGCTTGACCGTCGCCGCCGGAGAGGGGCGCGTGGGCGCCGTCATCGGTGGCGATCCGGGCGCGACGCTGCGCGTGCGGGTCTTCGCCGACGCCGATGGGGGAGGGAACGGGAATGGCGGCTCGGACAGCGGGACCTGCGCGGCGAGCGGCGGTTGCCCGCCAGGCCCGCCCGGCCTGGCGAAGAGCAGCGGCCTCAGCTGCGCGACCGCGACCGGCTTCGGACCGCTCGCCGCGCTCCTGCTCCCCGCGGGGCTCCTCCTCGCGCCCCGGCGCCGCTCGCGGCGCTGATCCTCGACACACCGCCGTACCCCCGCGAGGGCGCGCGTGCTGACGGCTGCGCTCGCGCTGGCCCTGCTCGCCGTCGCGAACCCGATCGCCGTTCCGCCGTGGCCGCTCTCTCCGGACGGGGAGCGGGTCGCCGTCTTCGACGGCGCGCGCCTCGAGGCCGACGGCGCGACGGTGGAGCGGGAGGCGGGCGCGATCTGGCGCGTGCTCCCCGCGCGCGGGCGCGAGCGGGTCGAGCTGCGTGCGGCGGGCAGCTCGGTCCAGGTGCCGGTCGCCCCGCCTCCGGGGCGGATCCTCGTCTCCTGCGAGCCCGCGGCGCCCGTGAAGGGGAAGGATCGGACCGCCCGTCTCCGGGTCGAGGCACGGAGCGCCGGGGGCGCACCCATCGCGCTCGAGTCCGCGCCTCACGTCGTCGTCTCCTCCGGCAGGCTGGGCCCGCTCGCGCCGGCCGGCGCGCCGGGCAGCTTCGAGGCGACGTGGGAGCTCCCCGACTCGCCGCAGCCCGAGGTGCTCGGCGTCGTCGCGGTCGCCCCACGGTGCCCGCTCTGCGCGACGCCGCTGGCCGCGGGTGCGGCGCGCGTCCCCGTCGCAGCCGCCATCGACCTGCCGGGGAGGAGCGAACCCGGCGTGGAGACGCGCGTCGAGATCGGTGGGCGCGTCTGGGGGCCGGTGCGCGCGGACGGGGAGGGGAGGTTCCGGGTCGCCGCCGTCGTCCCGCCGGGCGCGCGCTGGGCGCTCGCGACGTCGCTCAACGCCCTCGGGAACGAGCGTCGCACGCGGCTGGACCTGCACCTCGCCGAAGCCCCGGGGTTCGTCTGCGCCCTCTGGCCCGAGCGCGTCCCCGCGGACGGCCTCACCGAGGCCGGCCTCCTCTGCCTCGCGTGGACCGCGGCGGGGGGGAGCGCCGACCCGGCGCCGCTGCGCGCCGTCGCGGGGCGCGGCGCCATCGCAGGGGCGCGCGTCGACGGGGAGCTCTTCTCCGCGCGCTACCGTCCACCCGCGGGCGGCGCCGGCGCCGACCGCGTCTCGATCTCGTGGGGGGCGGGGCCGCCGAAGGAGCTCACCATCGGCCTGGCCCCGGGCGCTCCGGCTTCGATCACCTGGCAACCCGAGGGCGAGCCGGCCGTGCCCGGGCAGACGCTCGCCGTCGGCGCACGCGCGCTCGACGCGCGCGGGGATCCGCTCGGCGACGCGAGCACGGCGGACGGCGCCGTGTCGGGCGGGCGCCTCCGCGTTCGCCCCGACCTCGGGGAAGGGCGGCAGCCCCTGACGCTGACCTGGGCGCTCCCTCCGGGCGGTCCGGTCGCCCGCCTCTCGCTCCATCGGGTCGGGAGCGAGTGGGTGGCCGTCGCGCGAGACGTCGACGCGCGGCCGGTGGCCGGCGTCCCGCTCCGCTTCGGCGGCGGGGAGCAGGGCGCGACCGACGCGCGCGGCGAGGTGCGCCGCGCGGCCCGGGGATCGGTCGAGACGGTGCAGGGGCCCTCGGGCCTCCAGGCGATCGCCTGGGCGGCCGCGCCCACCCCGATCCCCGCTTTGTCCGTCTCGCGCACGGTCTCGCTGGCCCTCCGCCCACCGGGGAGCGTGGACGTCGTCGCGACCCTGGACCGGGGCTGGATCCGCTGGAAGGTCGTCTCTCCCGGCGGGGAAGTCCTCCCGGCGCGGAAGGTGTCCGTGGAGAGCGACTCGGTCCGGGTCGGCCCCGTCGAGCCGCAAGGCGACGGCGGCCAGTGCGCCGTGAGGGGAGGCAAGGGCGCCGTCGCCGTGGTCGACCTCGAGTCGGGCGCTGCCGCCGTCCTGGAGGTGCCGTGAGGAGCGCGCGGCGCGCACTGCCGCTGCTCGCGGTGCTGGCCCTCCTCGTCTCCCCGGCGCGCGGGGCGGGCCAGGTCGGGCGCGTGGCCGTGGGGGCAGCGCCGGGCGGAGCGGTCCTGGGGCGCGTCTGCGTCGATCTCGACGGCGACGCCGCCTGCGGGGACGACGAACCCGGCGTCGCCGGGGCGCGGCTCCGCTTCGAGGACGGGAGGAGCGCGGTCGCCGACGGAGAGGGGCGCTTCCACGCCCTCGACGTCGTGGCGCGCACGGTGCTCTCCGACCGCTCCGCCTACGGCGCCCACGCGGTCTCGGTGGAAGGGCTGGGCGTCTCGCGCAGCTACGAGTTGGCGCCCCGCGGCGCGGCCCAGATCGATCTCGCCGTGCCGCCCCCGGCCGACGGGGGAGGGGTGGGGACGGTGGCGCGACGCGGGCGAGGTGCTCCCCGGGTCGAGGGGGAGCGGTTGCTCTGGCCGATCGCCGGCACGGCGCCTCCCGGCGCGCGGGTCCGGGCGGCGGGGATCGAGGCCGAGGCGGCGGCCGACGGCACGTGGGCGTTGACCGTCCCGCTCTCCGAGGGGCCGAACGCCGTGGGCGTGGCGCTCTCGGGGCCGGACGGCGCGATCTCCCTCTGGACGATCGAGCTGCGCGTCGCGCGCCCCGGCTCCGGCCCGCTGCGCGTCTACCCGGCGACGCCCCGGCTGCTCGCGTCGATGGCCGTCAGGCCGGCCGGGCACGGGGCGGTGCTCACGGGGAGGGCGGCGCCCGGCGTGGGCGTGCGGATCGGCGATCGCGCCGTCCGCGCCTCCGCCGAGGGTCGGTTCGGCGCCTGGGTCGACGGCGCGGGCGGCGCCGTCGCGGTCTCCGCGTCGAGCGGCGCGGCGACCGCAGAGGGCGCCGCGCGCCTCCCTCCCGCGCGTGACGCGCTCGAGTGGCACCTCCTCGGCGAGCTGGAGCTCCAGCTGGGCGGGGACGAGGGGTTCCTCGCGAGCGGCCGCGCGGCGGCCACGCTCGAGGGACGCTGGCGCGGCCTCCGGATCGACGCGGGCGTCGACCTCGACGATCGCGACCGGGACGGGCTGGCGCTCGCCAGCCCGCGCGACTCGCTCGCGGCGCAGCTCGTCCTCGATCCGCTCCGCTCCTTCGTGACTCCCGGGGACGAGGCGGCGCTCGCCGACTCGAACCCCGGTCGCGGGCGGCTCTGGGCGAGGTTGGACGGCGACGGCTTCGCGCTCCGCCTCGGCAACGTCCGCGCGAGCCCCGCCGCCGGTGAGCTGGGGCGGCACGGCCTGGCCTTCTACGGAGCGCGGCTGGAGGGGGCGCGCCAGCTCGGACCGGCGCGGCTCGATGGCAACCTGTTCGGGGGGCGCGCCGGCGAGGACGCGGGCGGCCTGGCGCCGGGGACGCCGTCCCAGGACGTCCTGCTCGCGACGGGCGGGTCGCTCTTCTACCTGCGCCACGGTCAGGTGGTCAGCGGCAGCGAGGCGGTGCGCGTCGAGTGGCGCGACCCCCTCTCCCGGCTCACGGTGGCGTCGCGCCCGCTACTGCGCGGGCGCGACTACGAGCTCGATCCCACCGGGGGCCGGCTCCTCCTCTCCCGTCCGCTCGCCTCCGCGAGGCCGGTCGCGGCGCTGGTCGGGGGCGACCCCTTCGCCGCCGCCGAGGCGTGGCTGGTCGTGGACTACCTCCGGATCGATCCGGCGGCGGGCGCCCGCGAGCGGGGCGTCGCGGGGGGCGAGGTGCGCGCCTCCTCGGGGCCGGTGACCCTGGCCCTCGGCGGCGCGGCGGAGTCCCGGTCCGGCGCGGATTGGGAGTCGCTCCACGGGAGCGCGGCCCTCGATCTCGGGGAGGCGCTCGTGGCGCGCGTCGAGCTGGCGCGGAGCGATGGGCTGCTCTTCGGTGACGCGGGGCGGGCGACGTCGCTCGACGGCGGCTTCGCCTACGGCGTCCAGCCGGGGGCGGGCGGCGGGTCGGCCCTCGCGCTCCACGCGGGGGCCGAGGGTGAGGCGGGGCCGGCGCGCTGGCGCGGCTGGTGGCGCGAGCGTCAGGCCGGCTACTCCGACGCGACCTGGACCGAGCCGTCGGCGGCGCGCGAGCGCGGCGTGCTCGCGGAGGGGGATGCGGGCCCGGTCGCGCTGACGCTCGCCTGGGTGGAGCGGCGGGGCGCGGACGCGGCCGATCCGACGGGCGCGACGACGCGCGACACGGGGCGCGCCTGGGCGTCGGCCGCCGCCGGGCTCGGGGCGTTGACGCTGACGCTCCAGGGGCTGCACGAGGAGCAGGTCCTCCCGGAGCGCGGAGCGCAGTCCGCCGCGGGCGTGGGCGCCGCGTGGCGGGTCGGGCGCGGGCTGACCGTGGAGGGCTCCCACCTCCAGGCCTTCGCGGAGTCCGGTGCGGTGGTGTCGAGCACCTTCACGTCCGCGGGAGCAGCGCTCCAGACCCGCGAGGGGACGCTGGCCATGCGCGCCGGGTGGGGGCCGGAGCTCGGGCCGCGCCTCGTCCTCTCCGGTGAGCGAGGCGACGCCGCCGGATCCCGTTACGGGACGCTCTCGGTCGAGCCGTCGCGGCTCGGCGGCACCGAGGGGGCCGGGAGCGCCGTCGGGGGCCGGCAGCGGCTCGCCGGGGGCGGCGCGCTCTTCACCGAGGAGCGGGTGGCGCGCGATCCGCTCGGGCTCGTCGCGGGACGCGTCGTCGGCGCTGCGCTCACCCCGGGCGGCGGCCTGTCCCTCGGCCTCTCGGGCGAGCGCGGGGAGCGGCTGCGGCTCGACGGCTCGACGACCGCCCGCGCCGCCGCCGGCGCCTCGGTCGCGTGGCAGCGCACCGCGCTCCGGCTCGACGCGCGGGCCGAGGTGCGGACGGAGGGGAAGGGGGAGCAGTGGCTGGCGGGCGGCGGCGTCGAGTGGTCCGCGACGCCGCGGCTCACGCTCGCCCTCCGCGCCCTCGCCGCCGACGGGAAGCTCTCCGGGCTGCGCGCGCGGGGGACGGACGGCTGGCTCTCCGCGGCGTGGCGGGGAGACGGCCTGTCGGTCCTCGGAAGGCTGGGGCGCGTCCGCGACGATCGCGAGGGGATCGCGGATCGGGACGCGACGGTCGCCGCGATCGCGGTCACGGCGAGGCCGGCGCGCCGGGCGACCGTCGCCCTCGGCGTGGACGCCGCCCGCCAGCGCGTGGCCGGCGCGAGGGACGACCGGCTCGCCGGGAGCGTCCGCGGCGCGTGGGCGGTCGCCGGCCCGGTGGACGTGGCGGTCGAGTACGCCCGCCGAGGCTCCCTCCAGCGCAGGGAGATCGGGGATCTCGACGCCGTGCGCGCGGAGGCAGGCGTGACGGCGAGCGGCGTGCGGCTCGCGCTGGGGTACACTCTCGCCGGGTTCCGGGGGACCGGGATCGAGCCGGAGGAGACGGACGGGCGGCTCTACCTGCGCGCCGTCCTCGTGCGCTGAACATGGAGCGGCGCTTCGTCATCCCGGCCGCGCTGGCGGCCCTCGTCGCGGCCGCCCCGGCGCGCGCCCAGCTCCGGACCGCGGCCGTCCGCGTGCCCGCCTGGAGCCAGACGCAGCTCGGCGTGGGCCCCGTCGGCGGGAGCGCGACCGCGGACGACCTGCTGCTCTTCGGCCCCAGCAACCTCGCCGCTCCGTCCGCGAGCTACCTGCCGGACGGCGACCTCTGGACGCGCGGGCGACCCGTCCCCTACGCGACGCCGGCCGTGCCCGGCTTCGAGGCCGCCGTCGGCCTCTTCAACGATGGCACGACCGCGACCGCGCCGCCCGACGTCGTGTGGGAGGTGCGCACCGGCGGCACGGGGCTCGGCAACGGCTTCCTGGTCTCCTGGGGCTCGGCGCCTGCGACGCCGGAGACCATCCCGGGCGTCATCGACTACGCGTCCCACGGACTCTCGCCGCTGCGGCTGCTCCCGAGGCCCGAGCCGCTGCTCGTCGCGACCGACATCATGGGAGCGGCCGGCTACCAGGAGACGGCGGCCATCTTCGATCTGCGGGGGAGCAAGGGGACCGGCGCGGCGGCTGCGCCTCCCACCAAGCTGACCTTCGTCCCCTTCTTCAGCCCGCAGGACGACGAGCCGGCGCGGGACAGGGTCTATGCCGTCCGCGCGAGCCCCGCGGCCCTCTCCCTCGGCGTGAGCGACGCGATCATCCCGATGGTGCGCGGGTTCCGCGTGCTCTGGAACCGGACCGCGGCAGGCGCGACGACGCTGGCCGGGCTCGCGCTCGACTACGTGGACGTCGGGGACATCCCGGTCAGCGTGAGCTATCCGCTCCAGCCGTTTCCCACGACCTACCTCGAGCCGGGGCTGACGCTTCTCCCGGGGACGACCTGCTTCGGCGTCGGCGCCCTCGACGTGGACGGCGACGGCCGGCCGGACCTCGTCTTCACGATGCGGGAGAGCCCGGGGAAGCTGCTCTGGCTCCACAACACGACCACCTCCCCCGGGCTCACGACCGCCATCTGGCACAGCATGATGGCGAGGGGCGACGTCTATCCGAACCCGAGCCCGGGCCGGATCCCGGACCCGCGGGTCCTGCGCCAGGTGGAGCTCGCGAGCGGGCCGGCGATCGCCGTGCACGACGCTGGGCTCGACGAGATCCTGGTGATCTCGGGGACCGGCACCGCGGGCTTCGCCGTCCAGCGCCTCCCGGCCTTCGGCGGCCTCGTCAAGGAGCTCTGGGCCGCGGACGTCACCGGGAACGGCGCCCCGGATCTCCTCGCGTGGGTCACCGCGCCCGGCGGCCGGCAGGAGGTCTGGGTCTACCCGGACGAGCTCGACACCCGCAGCTGGCTCGCGTGGTCGCCCATCCCCCCCGCGACGGCGCCCCTCGGAACGGACCTCCCTCTCTCCGTCGCAGCCACCTCGCCGGGGGCGACGGTCACGGTCATCGACACCACCGTCATCGACGGCGCCGCCGTTCAGAGGCCCGCCGCGACTTCGGGGACGGCCTTCACGATCCCCGGCTCCGACCTCTGCGGCGGACCGGCGCCGGTACGGATCCTCGCGCGCGCGTCGGTCCTTCGGCCAGTCGACGACCTCGGCATGCTCGAGCAGGTGGAGGCGTCGGTGTCGCTGGCGGCCGTGCCGACCCTGCGCGTCGCCGGCGCCGCTGCGCCAGACCTGCTCGTGCTCGCGCCGGGCGGGACGCGGGCGCGGAGCGAGGGGGCCGCGTGGCCCGGCTGCCAGACGACGACGCCGCCGAGCTATGCGTGGGGCCAGGTGGCGCTGCCGGGCCTCGCCACCCTCGCCGAGCAGGCCGCGGGCTCGACGACCGCGTGGCGGGAGTTCACGGTTCCCGAGAGCGCGTATCCGACGCTGCTCTCCGGGGCGCCCACGCCGGCGCTCACGCTCACGGCGATCGGGCCGACGAAGAGCTCCACGGGGGACGTCACCGGGGCCGCGTCCCTCCCGCTGCGGCTCGACGCCCGCGCGCTCGTCGCCACGACCGTTGCCTTCGACGCGGCCGCCCTCGCGCCCGGGGAGGTCGCGGTCGCGCGGATCACGCTCGCGAGCCGCATCGGCGTGGCGCTCCCCCTCGTCCGCGCCGAGGTGAAGCTCGCCGGGCTGGTCCTCGCGGGTGAGCCGCATCTGAAGGGCGCGCGCGCCGAGGAGGGCGCCGCCGCCACGCTGGTCCTGGACTCGCTCCCGGCCTCCCCGGCGACGGTCGGGATCGAGGTGCCGGTGCGCGCCCTCGGCGCGCCGGGCGAGGTCTCGGTGGAGCTCTACTCGGAGGGCGGCTACCGGCTCTCGCCGGAGGTCGCGCCCTCGGCCGAGGCCACGCGCCTGCCCGGGTGCGGCTGCGGAGGCGGCGGCGCCGAGGGGCTGCCGATCGCGATCGCGGCGCTGGCGCTCGCCTGGATCGGGCGCCGCGGCCGCGACCGCGCGCCGACTACATGAAGCCCATCCGGCGGGTGCTCGCCAACACCCGCTCGACGTCCTCCAGCACGCGCATGACGCGGCAGGCCTGCAGGAACGCGAGCGCGTCGCGCGGCGTCATGCTGGAGAGCGCCGCCAGGTCCTTGACGCTCTTGGTGCCGTCCGCCAGCGACAGCAGGTGCGCCTCGTTCGGGCGCAGCCCGAGGGCATAGAGCTCGAAGGCCGGATCGGGAGAGGGGGCGAGGTTGGCGTCGGCGGGGAGCTCGGCCTCGAGCACCGGGAGCGTCGAGGCGCGCAGCATCCCCTCGAGGATGAGGTCCCCCATGGGCAGCGAGATCGGGACGCGCGGCTCCGGCGGTCGGGCGAGCTGGAACTCGTAGGTCCCCTCCCGCCACTCGAACATCGACCAGAGGAGGGCCTTCGTCTGGCCGACGATGAGCTCGGCGCGCCGCGTCGCGTCCATGAGGCCGGCGGCGACGAGGAGGTCGCCCGTGCGGGCCCCCGGGGAGCCCTTCCGGAGGGCCTCCAGCCGCTCCGCGGACACGATCCCGCGCCGGATGCAGATGGAGCCGAAGCGTTCGGTGCCGACGTTGGACGCGGCGTAGACCGGGACCCCGCGCTCGACGCACAGGATCTTCTTCACCGGCCCGCGCATGACCGTGAGCGCGCCCGTCGCCTGCGCCACGTGCAGGGCGACGAGGAGGCGCGGGACGCTGACCTTCGCGAGCTCCCCGGTGCGAGGTGGGGGCTCGTCAGGCGCGGGGATGGGGCGCGAGGCGCGGGTCTCGGGCAGCGGCGAGGCCAGCGCGAGGACCGGCGCCGGCGCCCCGGGGGGCGGAGGGAGGTCCGAGTCGAGGGCGGGGTGGAGCGGCGCCTCGACCGGCTCCACCTTCGGCGGCGCGCCCTGCAGCGGGAACGCGCCGGTCACCTCGTCGCGGACGGCGCCGAGCCGCGGGAGACGGATCGCGAGCAGCCGCGCGATGGCGCGGACGGCCTCCTCCACCTGGAAGGGCTTCTCGAAGAACTCCCGGGCGCCGAGCCGAAGGACCTCCTCGGCGGCCAGCGGGCCACGGTAGATGCCCGAGACCGCGACCACCGGGACGCCCGCGGTCGCGAAGGCCCTCAGGACCTCGCTCCCCCGCACGTCCGCGAGCGGGAGGTCCATGAGCGCGGCGTCGAGGTGGCCCCGGGCGAGGGCGGCGAGGGCCGCCCTCCCGTTCGCGCAGGCCTCCGTCTCGGCGCCGAAGCGGGCGGCGGCGTCCGCCACCAGCGCTCCGACCTCGGCGTTCTCGTCGACGACGAGGAAGCGTTTCCCTGCGAGCAGTCCTTCCACCGCGGCCGAATCTATCACGCGCGCGGGTGGCGCGCGGGGCGTCAGGGAGGTACCTTCCGCGGGTGATCGGATCCCTCCACCACCTCGCGATCCAGTGCACGGACCTGTCACGGTGCGAGCGCTTCTACAGGGAAGTCCTCGGGCTGCAGGTGCTCCGGCGTTGGCCCCGCGAGGACGGTGGACCGGGCGACCGGAGCGTCTGGCTCGCCTCCGGCGAGGCGCCCGGGGGTGCGTTCATCGCGCTGGAGCGCGCGGACCGCCCGCCGTCGGAGCGCGCCTGGAACGATGGGGCGCCGGGCCTTCACCTGGCGGCCTTCCGCATCGCGGCGTCGGAGCGGAGCGCGTGGGAGGGACGGCTCGCCGCCTCCGGAGTGGAGGTCGTCCACCGCTCCCGCTGGACGCTATACGTCCGCGATCCCGAGGGGAATCGGATCGGGCTGTCCCACCACCCCGACGATCCGTGAGCGTGCGCCGCCGGTGAAGGACGGCGCGGGCGGGCGCCCCGCTCCGCACGCGGGGGGCGCGCGGCCGTGACTCCGGTCACAGCAAATCCGCGAAATCCTTTGCTAACCTGCTCGAGGTCGGGTGCTAGAATTTTCCGGTCCTTCGGGGAGTCGATCGCCCGAGGCGCGTCTTCGCCGTGGAGGGAGCCCAATGAGATTCGCGTTCGCCATCGCCCTCGCCGCCGCGCTGCCGGCGCTCGCACACGCCGAGGCTGGCGCCGTCGACTGGGAGAAGAAGGTCCTGAAGTGCACCGGCGCGGGTGCCGCCAACCTGCGCGCCGCGCAGGGCAACCCGGCGGTCGCGCGGATCGGCGCCGAGCGGGCGGCCAAGCTCGACGCCGTCCGCAACTGCATGGAGGCGATCAAGGGCGTCACGCTCCAGCAGGGGCAGACGGTCGGCAACGCGCTCGACGCGGACAAGGCCCTCGCGGGCAGGGTCCAGGGGCTCGTCAAGGGCTACAAGGTCGTGGACAAGCGCTACTTCGAGGACGGCGGCGTCGAGCTGGACGTCGAGGTCCCGATGGCGGGAGTCCTCTCCGACGCGCTGCTCCCGAAGGGCGAGACGAAGGCGGCCCCGGCGGCCGGGGAGCCGGCGGGCACCTGCCTCGTCGTCGACGCGCGGGGACGCAAGGTCACGAAGGCGATGGCGCCCCGGGTCATCGACGAGAGCGGCGCGGAGATCTACGGCCCCTCCATGTTGAACGAGGCGGCCCGGAAGCTCGGCGGCGGCGCGCTCTACGCGAAGAGCCTCGAGGCGGCGAAGAAGGAGCAGGCGGCCCGCATCGGCGAAAAGCCGGTCACGGTCCGCGCGGTCGGCGTCGACGGCGCCGACGTGGTCATCTCGGTCGCCGACGCGGCGGCGCTCAAGGGCAAGAACCTCGGCTTCCTCGCCGAGGGTCGGGTCCTCATCCTCACCGACTAAGGGGGAACGGCACATGAAGCCCACCATCGCCATCGCGCTGCTGGCGCTCGCCGCGCCCGCGGCGGCCGCCGAGGAGCTCAAGGTCACGGAGGCCACCGGCGAGGCGGCCCTCGTCGGCGACCCGGGGGCGGCGAAGGCCGCCGCGCGGGACGACGCCATGCGCAACTGCGTCCAGCAGGTCGCGACGACGGTCGTCACCGCCGCGACGGAGACCGACCAGGCGCAGCTGCTCTCCGACAGGATCTACGCGCACTCGCAGGGCTACATCCGGAAGTTCGACGTGCTCGAGGAGAAGCAGGACGGGTCGGCCTGGACCGTGAAGGCCCGCTGCGAGGTGGCCGAGGGGAAGCTCGACGAGGACATGATGGCGTTCGGCATCGCGTACCGGCGCGAGGGGATGCCGCGGATCATGGTCATGATCGCCGAGCAGGCGATCAACGCCTCGGAGGCGACCGGCTGGTGGCAGGGCGGCGGCAACGCCGCGGATCTCCGGGTCATGGAGAACTCCTTCATGGACCGGATGTCGAAGTCGGGCTTCACCTTCGTCGACCCCGAGGTGCTCGAGGGCAAGATCAAGCTCGAGGTGATCGGCGCGGACCCGAACGCGCAGCAGGCGCGCCAGATCGGCCAGCTCGCCCGGGCCGAGATCGTCATCGTGGGCCGGGCCATCGCGAAGCCGCTCGGCACCATCGCGCTCGACAACGGCACCTTCTACTCCGCGGTCGCGAACATCTCGGCGCGCGCGGTGGAGACCGCCACCGGCCGCGTCCTCGCCTCCGCCGAGTTCACGGGGAAGGCGGGGAAGGGGTTCGAGCAGACGACGGCCGGGCGGAACGCGCTCTCCGAGGGCGGCCGGCAGCTCGCCGGCGACCTCTTCGCGAAGATCGGGAAGGTCTGGGCGGGGAAGCAGTCCGGGACCCGGGCGGTCGAGCTGGTCGTCAAGGGGACGGACGACTTCGCGAAGGTCTCGGCCTTCCAGACGGCGCTCGTCAACGGCGTGAAGGGCGTGAAGGGCGTCGAGATGCGCAACATGGACGACGGCCGCGCCGAGCTGGAGGTCACGCTGGCCGGGACCTCGGCCGCGTTCGCCTCGGAGATCGCCGGGAAGCGGCTCGCCGGCTTCGCCGTCAAGGTGAAGAAGGTGACGCAGGGGACCGTCGAGGTGGAGATCAAGTAGCCATGCGCTCCCGCCTGACGTTCGTCGCGCTCGCCGCAGCCTTCCTCGGGTTGGCCGCGGCGACCGCCACGGCAGCCTCCGCGCCGGCTCCCGCCGGCTCGGTCTCCTTCCTCGCCGGGCAGGCGCAGCGCGTGGCCGGCGGCAGGACGACGCCGCTCGCCGTCGGCGCCCCCGTCTTCGCCGGCGACGTCATCGAGACGCAGAAGCGCACGCGGCTCGAGATCAAGCTGGCCGACCAGAGCGTGCTGCGGCTCGGTCCGGCCGCCCGGGTCGACCTCTCGGCGGCCTCGTTCGGCCGCAGCGTGGAGGAGCGCCAGGTCTCCGCGAAGCTGCGGGTCGGGAACGTCTGGGCGAAGGTCGCCAAGACGGTCGGCGGCGAGTCGCGCTTCGAGGTGAAGACCGAGAATGCGGTGGCCGGCGTGCGCGGGACGACGTTCCGCGTGGACGCGGCGCGGGACCGCTCGGTCGTCGTGAAGGTCTACAACGGCACCGTCGCGGTCGCCGGCAGCCGCGTCCCGCGCCCCGTGCACGGGGACGACGGCGACGTCGAGCCGGCCCGCACCGACGCGACCGGGAAGGTCGCCGCCGCCGGGACCACGGCGGCCGAGCCCGCGAAGAAGGTCCGAAAGCAGATCGCCGGCCCGAAGCAGGTCACGAAGGAGCAGTGGGAGAAGATCGTGACCGCGATGATGGCCGTCCGGGTCTCCGCCGACGGGACCGCCTCCGAGCCCGAGACGTTCGCCCTCGCCGGCCAGCAGGACGAGTGGGAGGAGTGGAACCGGGCGCGGGATTCGGTCGAGTAGCCTACTCGAAGAGCTCTGCGTGCGACCCGAGCCGGACGAGCTGCAGGACGTCCGGCTCGGCCTTTCTGTAGATCATCACCAGATCTGGACGCAGGTGGCAGTCGCGGTGGTCGTTCCATTCACCGCTCAACGGGTGGTCCCGATTCGCTGCCGGCAGCGGCTCGTCCGAGGCCAGCAGGGCGACCACGCCGGCGAGGATGGCGTCGAGCCGCTTCCCGTGCCTGCCGGCCTTCTCGCGCTTGTAGTCGCGCTTGAACGCGGTGGTCCGCTCAATCGTCCGCATTCAGGTCCGCCATGAGCTCGGACACCGTCCCTGCGGAGCGGAGCTTACCCTTGCGGGCCTCGGTCATCGCCGCGCGGGTGCTCGCGTTGGGAACCTTCACCTCGAACGGGAGCGCCTTCTCCGCCGCCACGCGTGTGAGGAGCACGCGCACGGCGTCCGAGACGGAGAGTCCCATCGCCGCGAGGGCCTTCTCCGCCCGCGCCTTCACCTTGCCGTCCAACCGCACGTGGACCATCGTCGTGGTAGCCATGCGATACATTGTAACTCTGGGGACGAGGCGCGGCAACGCGGCGACCGCTCGCTCCCTCACCCTGGCCTCTCCCTCGATGAGAGGGGACGTTGCCAGGGGCAGCCGTCTCAACAGTTCTGGGATCCCGCTCTCTCGCCCTGACCCTCGATGAGGGAGAGGGAACTGAGCAAAGACCGTTGACTCTGCCCGTGGGCGCGCTCTATAAACGCGCCTCGCTTCTGCAGCGCAGGCCCGTAGCTCAGTGGTAGAGCACTACCTTGACACGGTAGGGGTCGTCAGTTCAATCCTGACCGGGCCTACAATCCAATGGTTTCGCGGGGTTCTCCCGCTGAACGGGCCAGCCCTCCAAGGCTGGCCTTTTTCCTTTCCGAGGGGTACCAAACCGCCATGTCCGACATCGTCAAGGTGACCCTCCCCGACGGCAGCCAGAAGGAGGCCGCCCGCGGGACGCGCGTCGCCGACTTCGTGAAGGAGAAGATCGGCCCCGGCCTCGCCAAGGCGGCCGTCTTCGCGAAGCTCGACGGCCAGCCCGTCGACCTCTCCCGCGCGATCGACGGCGACGCGAAGCTCGAGGTCTTCACGACGAAGGCGCCGGAGGCGCTGGAGGTCGCGCGCCACGACGCCGCCCACGTGATGGCGAGCGTCGTGCAGAAGCTCTACCCGGGGACGCAGGTCACCATCGGCCCCGCCGTCGAGGACGGCTTCTACTACGACTTCGCGCGCGAGACGCCGTTCACGCCGGAGGATCTCGAGCGGATCGAGAAGGCGACGAACGTGGCGATCAAGGCCGACATGCCCTTCGTCCGGTCGGAGGTCTCGGCGGACGAGGCGCTCGCGCTCTTCGAGGGGCTCGGCGAGAAGTACAAGGTCGAGATCATCCACGACATCGTGGCGAAGGGGGCGAAGTCGCTCACCCTCTACCGGCACGGTGACTGGGTCGACTTCTGCCTCGGGCCGCACGGGCCGTCGACCGGGCGCATCGGCGTCGTGAAGCTCCTGAGCGTGGCGGGCGCGTACTGGCGCGGCGACTCGCGCAACGCGATGCTCCAGCGGATCTACGGGACCGCCTTCTTCGACAAGAAGGCGCTCGACGAGCACC
>DATIVK010000161.1:0-64496 GCA_035465955.1 Anaeromyxobacteraceae bacterium
GAACCGGCGGCGGTGTCTCCGGGGGGGCGATCGCGGACGGAGACGCGCTGGGCGGTGGCGGGTGGCGCGTGCCGGCCTGGACCGGGGGTGCAGGGACCGCCGCCGCGGGCTCGAAATGGCCGGAGGCGGCCGCCGATGGGGGCGAATGGACCGGGGCGACCTGAACGCGCGCTGCAGCCGGGACGGGTGAGTGGACCACGGGGGCGTGGACCGCTTCACGGGTCGGCCTCGCCCGCTCGGAGAGCGCGACGGCTCGCGCCGCAGCCCGGGGCTGAGCCGTCCGCAGCGCTCGCAGCGCCCGGGAGTCGGCCGGCGGAGCCGGCGGCTCGACGCTCTGGGGGAGCGCCGTCCCGCCGTCCGCGAGGAGGGATCCGCCCCCCGCGGCGAGGGATCGGGCGGACGCGGCGATTGGCGGGAGCGCCGAGCCTTCGACTGAAGAGGGAAGGGCAGGGGTCGGGGGGCGGGCGGGAGCCGGAGGCGCGCTGGGCAGCGCGGACCGCACCCGCCGGAAGTCGAGCAGTTGGTCGACGTCGAGGACGATGACCATCTTCCCGTCCACGTCCGCGAAGCCGGTGCAGGCGTCGGCGCCGGCGAAGCGCGCGAGCCCCTCCGTCCACGGGAGCAGCTCGCTGAGCTCCAGCTTGCGCCCCGCGGCCTCGACCAGGAGCCCGACCCGGAAGGCCTGATCCCCCTGCCGGACGTCGAGCACGAGGAGCGGGGTCCGGCCGGTGACGACGATCCGCCGGGCGTCGAGCCGCAGCCCCGCGTCGATCACGGCCGTCGGCTCTCCCCGCAGCCCGGCGAGGCCGAGCAGCGCAGGGGGCATGTCCGGGACGCGCGAGATCGGCGGCGGCGCCACGATCTCCTGCACCCGGCTCATGTCGACGGCGAACTCCCGTTCGCCGACGTGGAAAGTGAGAAACTCCATCGCGCGACGTGAAGGAGAGCACGGCGGGAGGCCGGAGTCAGCAGCGGAATGCGGCCGCGCGTGTACGACACGCGGCGCCCCTGTGAGCACGCGACGTCCGCGTGCACGCTCCCCGACGCTCCGCGCCCCGTGAGGAAGGCGCGGCGGCCACCCGCGGGCGGGGCTGCCGCCGGCCGTCGATCGAGCGCTATGAAGGCGTCGGCGGACAGGCTACGGTTCGGCCCCATGATCGAGACCACGACGGAAGCCGAGCTGCTGGCGCGGATCATCAACGCGGGCATCCGGCCGCACGCGCCCGAGCTGGCGCTGATCGGCTTCTCCGGGGACGTGGCGGTGGTCGTCTTCGAGCCCGCCGAGGGGGCGAAGACCCTGGCGCGCACCATCGGCTGGGACGGCGAGAGCGCGTACTTCCGGCTCACGAAGGAGGGCGCGAAGACGCTCGCCGGATCCACCGTCGAAGACGCGAGGCTGGGCAAGTGGCTCGGGAGGAAGTTCGTCCCCGCTCAGCCCGTCACGCGGGTCCTCGTCCTGACCCGCGACGACCGGCTGCTGCTCAACTACTCGGCCTTCGAGGGGTGGTCGCAGGAGCCGGCGGTCAAGGACGCCGGCAAGCCCAACTAGGCTCGACGCCCGCCGAAAAAGGAACGGGCACCGCGGAGGTGCCCGTTCTCACTTCGGAATTTGGAGCCGACACCCAGATTTGAACTGGGGACCTACTGATTACGAATCAGTTGCTCTACCAACTGAGCTATGTCGGCGAAACGGCGCCGTATCTAGCATCGCCGCCGGTCCGCTGCAAGTAGGTCGAGCGCGGAAGTCCGCTCGGACCGGGGAACGCTAGAAGGCCGGCCCCAGGGTCAGGAAGAACTGGGTCGTGGCCCTCGGGTCGGAGGGGGGCTGCCCGCCCTCCCACCGGGCGAGGAGGGGGCCGAGCCCCCGCGCGACGCCGAGGCGGAGCTCCACGGGCAGGGAGTAGCCCAGGAAGAGCTCGAGCCGGAGCTCGCCGCCGGCCCCGAACTGGAGCGTCTCGAGCGCCAGGGGGTGGGACCCGGTCGGAGGGGAGCCGCCCACCTGGAAGGCGTCGCCGGCGTCCAGGAAGACGGCGCCGTGCAGGCGGCGGAGGAAGACCGGCCAGGTGGTCCGCCCCAGGTCTGGCCGGAACAGGGGGAAGCGGACCTCCGCGTTTCCGAGGACGAAGCCGTTGCCGCGGAGTGAGCCCACCTCGTAGCCGCGGAGCTCGTCGGCGCCGCCGATGCCGAAGGCGGCCGTCGTGGCGGCGCCGGCCTCGTCCAGCGAGAGCCCGCCGAGCCGGTAGGGGGCCCTGCCGCCGATGGAGCCACGCGCGACGCCCCCGGCCAGCCGCCCGGCGAGCGCGACGTGACGCGTGCCGGGGACGCGGAGGAACCCCCCGAGCACGCCCCGGGCCCGGGCGGTGGAGTAGTCGCTTCCGAGCGCGGGGTCGGAGACCTGAAGCTCGGCGCGCGCGAAGGTCCCCTCCTCGCTGGAGACGGAGCGCACGTATCGGCGCGCGTCGGTCCAGGCGAGCTCGAGCGTCGCCGCCGAGAGGAACCCGTCCCGGAAGGAGAGGTAGGAGGGGACGAGCGTCGACGCCGGCGCGTGCTCGAGCGACCGGTAGAAGGTCCCGATCCAGCCGAGCCGCGCGGAGAAGGCGCTCGCGACCTTCGTGAAGGTGAAGGTCGCGCCGGGGGCGAGCGGCGTCCACTCCTCCTCGAAACGCCACGGCAGGCCTGGCGAGACGACCGCGTCGCGCGCGGACCATGCGTCCAGGGCGGGCCAGGACCAGCCCCCCTGGTAGGAGGCGAAGTAGCCGAGCTCCCGGGACTCGCCGCCGTACCAGCCCTGGAGCGTCCAGGCGTGCCGGCCGAGGACGTCCGTGCCCCCCGTGATGAGCCCCCAGGTCGTCCCCACGGCGTCCGAGCCGACGAGCGGCAGCCACCAGTGCGGGTAGACCGTGGAGAGCGGCGAATAGGGGCGCGGCGCGATCGGGGGCGACTCCTCGGCCGGCGCGGCTGGCGTCGGCGCAGGCGACGCGGGCGTCGGATCGATCCACGCGGACGAATCGAGGGGGACGCTCGCGAGGTCGTAGCCGGCGCGGGAGTAGCCCACGAAGGCGAGCGTCCGGCCGTCGGGGGAGGGCTCGGGCTCGAGCGCGCCGGTCTCCACGTTCGTCACCTGGCGGACGGCGCCGTCCTCGCCGCGGACGTAGAGGTTGAAGATCCCGCCGCGATCGGAGGCGAAGAAGAGGAAGCGCCCGTCGGGCGACCAGCTGGGGTCGAGGTCGTGCGCGTCGTCGTCGGTGAGGCGCGTGACCTTCCCATCCGCGTACAGGGCGAGATCGCGCCGCCCATCCTCGTGAAGCTCGAACGCGATCCGCGCGCCGTCGGGCGAGAGGCGCGGGGAGTAGATCTGGGCGCCAGGGCGGGCGACCAGCGTCTCGTACGGTCCCACGCCGAGGGGCCCCTGCCCACGGGCGAGGATGGGGCGGCGTCGCAGCTCCATCTCGCCGCCACCGGTCCGGGCGACGTAGACGATCGCGTCGCCGCCGGGCCGGACGTCCGGATCGGTCGCCCGCTCGCCGTCGGTCAGCCGGCGCCTCCTCCCCGTGGCGAGGTCGACGCTCCAGAGGTCCTCGTAGTACCGGAACTCGTTCCAGACCTCGCCGATGGAGACGACGGCCTCGGTCGGGGACCGGAGCGCGAACGCTCCGGTGGCGTCCACCGGCAGGGCGAGCCCCAGGTCGGTGCCGTCGGGGCGCGCGCGCCGAAGCCCCGCGCGCTCGTCGAGCGAGCGGTCCAGCCAGGCGACGAAGGCGCCGTCGGGGGCCCAGCGCGGGTTCTCGGCGTGGGCGCCGCGCCGGGTGAGCGGCGTCGCCTGCGTGACCGGGCGGCCGTGCACCTCGTCGAGCTGCCGACCGTACCGGGCGGCCAGATCGGCGCGCAGGTCGTCCCAGAGCCGCGCGAGGTCCTCACCGAAGGCCCGGCGCGCCATGATCCCGGGCGCCCAGGGCCAGATCTGGAAGGACTGCTCGTAGATGAAGGCCGCGATCGCCGCGTCGCCGTAGCGGCGCTGCAGCATCTCCATCATCTTCCCGCCCAGGAGGTAGGGCACGTCGCCCGTCGGCCAGTCGAGGGACGGGTGGGTGACCTCGTTGAGCGAAGGGAGGCCCGCCCCCTGCGTCACGATCGCCCGCGCGTACATGTCGAAGAGCGCGCTCGCGTTCCGGCCGGCCCCCGGCTGCCCGTCGGCTTCGTGGAGCACGGCGAGCCCCTCGATCATCCAGGGGGGCAGCAGTCCGTTGGGGAAGTCGAGCCGCCCGAAGACCGCGTTGAACGCCGCCGGGATGCCCCGCGCCGAGGCGAGGTGGAGGATGTGGACGTACTCGTGGTCCACCAGCGACTGCACCCAGTCGCGGTAGTCGTTCAGCTCCGAGCGGCCCGACGGCGGCACGCCGTAGAGCCGGATGGTGTCGTAGTAGAGCGGCGTGGCCATGCCGTTCGCCGCGTCCGAGTCGTCCGACAGGACGATCTGGGTCCGCGCCGACGGCGCGAAGCCGATGACCGGGCTCAGGCGCAGGTGCGCGCGCTCGGCGGCGCGCGCCACGCGCTGCGCGAGGGCCTCCTCGCCCTGGTGGTAGTGGACCTGGAAGTGCTCGGTGTCGAGGGTCCACCAGCGGTAGGACGGGTCGTAGGGCTGGCTGGACGCGGCCGCGGGGACCGCGAGCGCGAGGGCGAGGAGGAGAGGGCGCACGGGCGCGATCCTACCGCGTCGGCTATGCTCTGGGGGGTTGCGAGGGAGGCGCGCGTGCAGGGCGATCACCACGGTCACGAACACGGGCACGAGCACCACGGCCACGCGCACCCCGTGAGGGGAGGGCACGAGCCCGGCGCCGATCGGGCCGCCGTCGCGCGCCGCACCCGTCGCCGGCTCGCGCTGTCGCTGGTCTGCACGGCCGGCATCATGGTGGCGGAGGCCGTCGGGGGGCTGGTCTCGGGCTCCCTGGCCCTGCTCTCGGACGCCGGGCACATGCTCACCGACACCGGCGCGCTGGCGATGGCGCTCGTGGCCGCCGTCCTCGCGAGCCGACCGGCCGACGACCGGAGGACCTACGGGTACCGGCGCGCGGAGGTGCTGGGGGCGCAGCTGAACGTGGGGGCGCTGCTCGGCCTCTCGGTCTGGATCGCCTGGGAGGCGATCGAGCGGCTGGGCACGCCCAGGGGCCCCATCAACCTCCCGGTGATGGCGATCATCGGCCTGATCGGGCTCGCCGGGAACCTGGCCATCCTCTACTGGCTGCACGAGGAGCACGGGGTCAACGCGCGCAGCGCGTTCCTCCACGTCCTCTCCGACGCGATCTCCTCGGTCGCGGTCCTCGCCGCCGCCGGGCTCATGGCGCTCAACCCGGCGCTGGAGTGGGTCGACCCGGCGCTCTCGCTCCTGATCACCGTGCTCATCCTCTACGGCGCGGCGCGGCTGGCGCTCGAGATCACGCACATCCTCATGGAGTCCGTCCCGGCGCACCTCGACGTCGCGGCCGTGGGCGGCGCGATGGGGACGGCGACGGGGGTCGCCGCCGTCCACGACCTCCACATCTGGACCATCGCGAGCGGGCTCTACGCCCTCTCGGCGCACGTGGTCGTCACCGGCGCCGACGTCGGTCGCAACGACGAGATCCTCGACGACGTGAAGCGGATCCTGCGCGAGCGCTTCGCGATCGATCACGCGACGATCCAGATCGAGTCGGAGAGCTACGGTCACGCCAACGAGCGGCACGATCACTGAGGGCGCTCGCCGGGCATGATATAGGTCCCTCCGTGGGCCCGAGGATCCTCGCCTTCCGGACCGCCGTCGTCCTCGACCGGCTGACGCCGCAGAACGACGCGTGCCCGCTCTCCCTGATGGAGCTGCTCCGCGCCGCCATGCCGGGGGTGCTCCCCATCGTGCGCGCGCCCATCGTCGGCGTCGCCCGGGCGGCCCTGGTCGCCGCGCGGGAGGCGGAGGCGGCGATCGGGCTGGCGCTGCCGCCGGGGACGCCGCCGGAAGCCTGGTTCGAGGGGGTGACCGGGGCCGCGGACGAGGTGGCGGGCGCCCTGCCGATCTTCCTGTCGTCCGAGGTCACCGTGGGCGGGGCGGCGGCCGCCGACGTGGACGGCGCGGAGCGGGACGCCTTCCGGCTCGTCGACGCCGGGATCACGCACCTCGCCATCGACGTCCGCGCCGTCCCGGTGACGGAGCGCGCGCGCGTGTTCGCGGCGGTGGCCGCCCCGGCCGCGGAGCGCGGCGCCTGCGTCGACTGCCTCGTCGCGCTGGAGGACGCCCCGAAGGCGCTCTACGACGAGCTCACGGCGCTGCGGGCGGCGCCGGACGTCGTGAGCGTCCGCTGCCCCCCGGTGGACGCGCCGAAGGACGTCGGGGCCCAGGTCGCGCGGCTGGCGAGGCTCTGCGCGGACCTCTCGGGCACCCCCATCGTCCGGCGGGGGCCCGTGACGCCCGCGCTGCTGGAGGAGCTCGCGCGATCGCCGGTGCGCGGGTGCGAGGACGGGGGGGCGGCCGCGGTGGCGGGCATCGCGGTCATCCCATGGGAGCGGCTCCAGGAGCAGCGCGAGGACGCGTCGCGGACGCCGGCCCTCGAGCGCGCGGCGGAGCAGCTCTCGATCGACGCCGCGGATCGCCTCGAGGCGCGCGCCTACGTCGAGGCGGCCACCTTCATCGAGCGGCTCGGCGCGGCCGGGAGCGGCACCGCGGTGGCCGGCGCGCTCGAGCGGCTGCTCGAGGAGCGATGAGCCGGATCATCGCGGGGGAGGCCCGCGGCAGGCGGCTCGTGGCGCCGAAGGGGCTCGGGACCCGTCCGACGAGCGACAAGGTGCGCGGGGCGGTCTTCAACCTGCTCGGCCAGTTCTTCGACGGCGGCGACGTGCTCGACCTCTACGCCGGGACCGGCGCCCTCGCCCTCGAGGCGCTCTCGCGGGGCTGCGCCCGCGCGGTCTGCGTCGAGGCCGACCGGGGCGCCGCGGAGGTGGTGCGGCGCAACGCGGAGTCGTGCGGCTACGGGGCGCGCGTGGAGGTCGTGCGCGGCCGCGTCGAGCAGGCGCTCGGCCGGCTCGCCCGCGGCGCGTTCGATCTCGTCTTCATCGACCCGCCGTACGCCGACGGCCCGGAGGCGGCGCTGGAGGCCGTGGAGCCGCTGGTGCGCGGCGGCGGCCGCGTCGTCGCGGAGCACGACGCGCGACGGCTCCCCGGCGAGCGGTATGGGGCCTTGCGGCTCGTGGATCGCCGCGGGTACGGCGACACCGGAGTCTCGATCTACGTGCACGGGTGAGCTATGGTCCGCCGTCCATGTCACGCATCGCCATCTACCCGGGGTCGTTCGACCCGCTGACCAACGGCCACGTCGCGATCATCCAGCGCGGCCTGAAGCTCTTCGATCGCCTCGTCGTCGCCGTCGCGAACAACCCGCAGAAGAACCCGCTCTTCAGCGTCGCCGAGCGGCGCCAGTTCATCGCGGACGCCTTCCAGAACGACCCTCGCATCGAGATCGACTCCTTCGACGCCCTGCTGGTGACGTACGCCAAGCAGCGGGGGATCCACACGGTCCTCCGCGGCCTCCGCGCGGTGCAGGACTTCGACTACGAGTTCCAGCTGGCGAACATGAACCGCCACCTGCTGCCGGACTTCGAGTCGGTCTTCGTGATGACGGGGGAGGACTACTTCTTCGTCTCCGCGCGCCTCGTCCGCGAGGTGGCCACCTTCGGCGGCGACGTCTCCGAGCTCGTGCCGGAGTGCGTCGCCGAGGGGCTCCGCCGCAAGCTGGGCATGCCGCGCAAGGCGTAGGCGCCCACCCTCAGTCGTGCATGCCGGCGACCGCGAAGCGGTTGCCCTGCCGGACGAGGAAGAGCACCACGGGCCTGCCCGACAGGTCCGCGACCGCGACCCATGCGTCCGGCTGCAGCAGCTCGGCGACGCGCGCCGGCGGCTCCCCGAGCTGCCGCCGGGCCTCTCCGGCGTCGAGGACGACCAGATCCCGCAGCGCCTCGCCCGTGGACCTGCGGGCCGCGAAGACCTCCCGCCACCGCCGCGTCTGGGTCTCGCGCCCCTCCGCGACCCCGCCGTCGAAGCTGAAGCGGTTGGCCGACGCGGCGGCGAGCGCCGAGGCGTCCCCGCGCAGGAGTGCGTCGAGGAACTCGAGCGCCGCGGCGAGCGCCTGGTCGCGTGGGACGAGCGCGGCGGCCGGGGCCGGAGGAGGTGGAGGACGCGGAGCCCCGGGGGGCGCGGGGGAGGGCGCTGGGGCCGGAGGGGGCGGCGGAGCGACCGGTGCTGCGCGCGGTGGAGGCGGAGGGATCGGCGCCGGCGCCGATCGGGCCGGCGGGCGCTCCGGCGCGGTGGGAGCGGGCGGCGGCGGCGCGTGGATCGCGCCGGGCTCGACCGCGGGAGACCGCGGCTCGGGGGTGGCCGGGGGAGGCGGCGCCGCGGAGGGCGGCTCGGCGGCCTGCGCAGGCGGCGGCGCGGGGGCGGCAGGGGGCTCCGACGGCTCGGTCTGCGTGACCGTCAGTGCGAGGAGGGCGGCCGCGAAACGGTGCATGGGCGCGGCAGCTTATGCTAGCTTCCCTGGCATGGCCAGCGAGCCCCGGGAGGTTCAGGAAGACCTCGCAACCACGGCGTTCGTGGAGGCAAGCCACCTCTTCAAGTCGCTCGACCCCGACGCGCGGCGCGACCTGCTCGGCCTCGCCCGCGTCCAGGCCTTCGAGCCCGGAGAGGTGGTCTCGTCGGCCGCGGACGACGCCTTCATCCTCGTCTACGAAGGCAGCGCGACCCTCTGGGGCGCGCGCGGCGAGACGCCGATCGAGCTGGCGACGCTGGAGCGCGGCGCCTTCCACGGGGAGGCTCACGTCCTCGGCGGGGGTCTCCCCGCTGCGCTCGTGGCGAAGACCGACCTCGTCGTCGTCTCGTTCCCGACGCCGGTGGTGGCGGCGATGGCGGAGCGCTACCCGAAGCTGAGGAAGCTCCTCGAGATGATGAAGGCGGCTCGCGAGAAGGAGGCCTCGACCCGCCTGAGTGCCTGACAGGCGGGCAGGGTTGCCCGGTTTGCGGGCCCCGCCGGATCCTCCCGCGGGGATGTGCCGGACGGTGGGCTTGTGCTAGTTTGCGCGCCCATGCCGCGCCGCACAGACATCAAGAAGATCATGATCGTAGGGTCGGGACCGATCGTCATCGGCCAGGCCTGCGAGTTCGACTACTCGGGCACCCAGGCCTGCAAGGCGCTGAAGGAGGAGGGGTACCAGGTCGTCCTCCTCAACTCCAACCCCGCGACGATCATGACGGATCCCGGTTTCGCCGACCGGACCTACGTCGAGCCCATCACGCCGGAGATCGCCGAGCAGATCCTCGCCCGGGAGAAGCCGGACGTCCTCCTGCCGACCCTCGGCGGCCAGACCGCGCTCAACCTCGCGGTCGCGCTCGCGAAGAACGGCGCCCTCGACCGCCACCGCGTCGAGTTGATCGGCGCGAAGCTCCCCGCGATCGAGAAGGCGGAGGACCGGCAGCTCTTCAAGGACGCCATGAACAAGATCGGCGTCGGCATGCCCAAGTCGGGGTACGCCACGAGCTGGGAGGAGGCGAAGGCGATCTCCCGGGAGATCGGCTTCCCCGTCATCATCCGGCCCAGCTTCACGATGGGGGGCGAGGGGGGCGGCGTCGCCTACAACCTCGAGGAGTTCGAGCCGATGGCGCGGCGCGCCCTCACGCTCAGCCCGACCAACACGATCCTCTGCGAGGAGTCGATCATCGGTTGGAAGGAGTACGAGCTCGAGGTGATGCGCGACAAGAACGACAACGTCGTCATCATCTGCTCCATCGAGAACCTCGACCCGATGGGGGTCCACACCGGTGACTCCATCACGGTCGCGCCCGCCCAGACCCTCACCGACAAGGAGTACCAGGTGATGCGGGACGCGGCGGTCCGCATCATCCGCGAGATCGGGGTCGACACCGGCGGCTGCAACATCCAGTTCGGCGTCCACCCGACCAACGGCCGGCTGGTGGTCATCGAGATGAACCCGCGCGTCTCGCGCTCCTCGGCCCTCGCCTCCAAGGCGACCGGCTTCCCGATCGCCAAGATCGCCGCCAAGCTCGCGGTCGGGTACACGCTCGACGAGATCAAGAACGACATCACGCGCTACACGCCGGCCTCGTTCGAGCCGACGATCGACTACGTCGTCACCAAGGTTCCCCGCTTCGCCTTCGAGAAGTTCAAGGGGGCGGACGGCACGCTCACCACGCAGATGAAGTCGGTCGGCGAGGTGATGGCGATGGGGCGCACCTTCCAGGAGAGCCTCCAGAAGGCGATCCGCGGCCTCGAGATCGACCGGTGCGGCCTCGAGTCGACGCTGGGCAAGCGCCCGGGCGATGCGTACTCGCAGGCGGAGCGCGACCGGGTGAACGCCGAGATCCGCGTCCCGCGCTCCCACCGGCTCTTCTGGGTGGGCGAGGCCTTCCGGGCCGGCTTCACGGTGGACGAGGTGTTCCAGGCCACCTGGATCGACCGCTGGTTCCTCCGCGAGATCGAGGAGATCGTGCAGTCCGAGGCGGCCCTGGCGAAGGGGCTTCCCGCCGGCGCCGCCGCCTGGCGCGCCACGAAGCAGCTGGGGTTCTCCGACAAGCGGATCGCCCAGCTCGCGGGGAAGACCGAGCGGGAGGTCCGCGAGGCGCGCTGGGAGGCCGGCGTCCGCCCGGTCTTCAAGCGGGTCGACACCTGCGGCGCCGAGTTCGAGGCGCACACGCCGTACATGTACTCGACGTACGAGGAGGAGTGCGAGTCGGCGCCGACCGACAAGCAGAAGGTGATGATCCTCGGCGGCGGCCCGAACCGGATCGGCCAGGGGATCGAGTTCGACTACTGCTGCGTCCACGCGGCGTTCGAGCTCTCGGAGGCCGGGTTCGAGACCATCATGGTCAACTGCAACCCGGAGACCGTGTCGACCGACTACGACACCTCCGACCGGCTCTACTTCGAGCCCCTCACGCTCGAGGACGTGCTCGAGATCGTCCACGTCGAGAAGCCGAAGGGGCTCATCGTCCAGTACGGCGGCCAGACCCCGCTCAAGCTGGCGGTCCCGCTCCACGAGCTCGGCGTGCCGATCTTCGGCACCGCGCCCGACGCCATCGACCGGGCCGAGGACCGCGAGCGCTTCTCCGACCTGATCGTGAAGCTCGGCCTGCGCCAGCCCGAGAACGGCGTCGCGCGGAGCGCCGACGAGGCCTTCGCCGTGGCCCACCGGATCGGTTACCCGGTCATGGTCCGCCCGTCCTACGTGCTCGGCGGCCGCGCGATGGAGGTCGTCTTCGACGACAACGACCTGCGCACCTACCTCACGGAGGCGGTCCAGGCGTCGAACGAGCGGCCGGTCCTCATCGATCGCTTCCTGCGCGACGCCGCCGAGGTGGACGTCGACGTCGTCTCGGACGGCGAGGCGGTCGTGGTCGGCGGCATCATGGAGCACATCGAGGAGGCCGGCATCCACTCCGGCGACTCGGCCTGCGCCCTGCCGCCATACAGCCTCGCGCCCGGGGTCGTCGCCGAGATCGAGCGCCAGTCGATCGCGCTCGCCCGCGAGCTGAACGTGGTCGGCCTCATGAACGTGCAGTTCGCGATCCAGGGGAGGGACATCTACGTCCTCGAGGTGAACCCCCGGGCGAGCCGCACCGTCCCGTTCGTCGGCAAGGCGACCGGCCTGCCGCTCGCCAAGGCGGGCGCCTACTGCATGGTCGGCAAGACGCTGGCCGAGGCCGGCGTCACCGCGTCGCGGGCCACGAAGCACATCGCGGTCAAGGAGGCGGTCTTCCCGTTCTCCCGCTTCCCGGGCGTCGACACCATGCTCGGGCCCGAGATGCGCTCCACCGGCGAGGTGATGGGGATCGACCTCGACTTCTATCGCGCCTTCCACAAGGCGCAGTCCGCCGCCGGCAACCGGCTGCCGGAGGGCGGGGAGGGGAAGCGGGCCTTCGTCTCGGTGAAGGACGGCGACAAGGCGGCGGTCGTGGAGATCGCCCGCCGCCTCTCCGCGCTCGGCTTCGAGCTGCTCGCCACCGCGGGGACGCACGCCCACCTGACGGGGCAGGGCGTCCCGTCCACGCTGGTGAAGAAGGTCGCCGAGGGGCGCCCGTCGATCGTCGACCGGATCAAGGACGGCGACGTCCACTTCGTGGTGAACACGACGGCCGGCAAGCGCGAGATCGCCGACAGCTACTCGATCCGGCGCGAGACCCTCATGAAGCAGCTGCCGTACTTCACGACCCTGACCGGCGCCCGCGCGGCGGTCGGCGCGATGGAGGCGGTGCGGGAGGGGCCGGTGACGGTCCGCTCGCTGCAGGAGTACCACGGCCTCGCAGCCGGGCGTTGACAGGGGACCACCGGTCAACCATATATGCCGTGAGCAGCGGCCGCCCCGGGTAGGTCCCGGGACGGCCGCCCTGTTTTTTTTCCAAGGCGGTGAGACGATGTCGCAGCGCGTTCCGATGACGAAGGGTGGCCTCGAGCGGCTCAAGGCCGAGCTCAAGAAGCTCAAGTCGATCGATCGGCCCAGGATCGTGAAGGAGATCGCGGAGGCGCGCTCCCACGGCGACATCTCGGAGAACGCCGAGTACCACGCCGCCAAGGAGAAGCAGTCGCACCTCGAGGGGCGCATCGCCCAGGTGGAGCACTGGATCGCCTCCGCCGAGGTCATCGACGTCTCCCGCCACGCCGGGGACAAGATCGTCTTCGGCGCGACCGTGACGCTGTCGGACGTCGACGCCGGCGACGAGGTCCGCTACCGGATCGTGGGCGAGCTGGAGGCCGACCTGAAGCAGGGGAAGATCAGTGTCACCTCGCCGATCGCCCGCGCGCTCATCGGCCGCAGCGAGGGGGACGAGGTCACCGTCCGGTCCCCCGGTGGCGAGAAGGTCTACGAGGTCGTCACCGTCGAGTTCCTGGAGGAGGAAGAGGCCGGCGGCGAGGCGTCGGAGTGACCCGGTAGACTGCCCCCCGGTGGAACGGGGAGAGCGACGGGGCCCGGCTTCGGGCGGGCGTGCCGACGGCGCGGGCGGCGGGGCCGCGGCCGTCCTCATCGCCCTCGTGGCGCCGCTCCGCTTCGCGACCCGCGAGCGCTTCGCCGGCCTCCCGCGCCTGGTCGGCTTCGGGGCGACGCTGCGCGACGCCGTGCGGATGGCGCGCGACGCCGGGGCGCCGGACTCGGCCGCGCTGGCCGGCCTGGCCGCCGAGGCGGACGCGTTCGAGCGGCTCGACCTGGCGGGGCGCCGGGCGGCGCTGACCCGCATCGTGGGCCACCTCGCGTCGCTCGTCCCCGTCCCCGACGAGCTGAGGGCGATCGCCCGGGCGGCGTCCGCGTCGCACCCGCCCACGCCACCGGGCGCGTCCCCAGCGCCCGGCCCCGCGCCCTCGCCGCCCCCCACGCCCGCCGCACCGAGGAACGACGACGAGGGAGTCGACCTCGCCGTCGAGGAGCGGCCGGTGGCGATGCCTCCCGAGCCCCAGAGCCCCGCCGAGCGCGCCGAGCGCCGGCGGAAGCTGGCCACGCCGCTGGCGCAGGTGCCGCGCGCACACCCGGCGCCGCGGGCCCAGCTCGAAGAGCGCGGCATGGCCACCGTGCAGGACGCGCTCGAGTTCCTGCCGAAGGGCTGGCAGGACCGGACGCGCGCCCAGCGGATCGCCGACGTGCGGCTCGGCGAGGAGGCGATCGTCGTCGGGACCGTGCGCCACGTCCGGACGCAGCGGATGCGGAACGGGCGCCCCATCCTCAAGGTCGGCCTCGGGGACGCCAGCGGCGTCCTCGAGCTCGTCTTCTTCAACGCGCCGCCCTGGCGCCAGAAGGAGCTGAAGGCGGGGGACACGCTCCTGGCGTCGGGGAAGGTGACGGAGGGGTTCGGCGGGCGCAGGCAGCTCACGCAGCCGGAGATCGAGAAGCTCGCGGCCGGCGACTCGGCCAACTTCGGGCGGATCGTCCCCGTCTACCCCGGGCCGGCCGACTGGCAGCACCCCTCGCTCCGCCGCCTCATGAAGCGGCTCTGCGACGAGTACGCGCCCTGGATCGTCGACGAGCTCCCCGCGGCGGTGCGCGCGCGGCGCGCCCTCGTGTCGCGCGCCGAGGCGCTGCGGCAGGTCCACTTCCCGGCCCCCGGCACCGACCTCGCGCTCTCGGCGGAGCGCGCGTCGCCGGCCTTCCGGCGCCTGGTGTTCGAGGAGCTCTTCTTCCTCCAGCTCGCCCTCGCGCGGCGGAGGCAGGGGGTGCGCGGCGAGCCCGGGATCGCCTTCGACGCCACGCCCGAGGCCCTCGCCGAGGCGATCCGGCCGCTCCCCTTCGCGCTCACCGGGGCGCAGCGGCGCGTGCTCGGCGAGATCGCGGGCGACATGGCGCGCCCCGAGCCGATGAGCCGGCTCCTGCAGGGCGACGTCGGCAGCGGCAAGACGGCGGTCGCCTTCGCCGCGATGATGCTCGCGGTCCGGTCGGGGTGGCAGGCCGCGCTGATGGTGCCGACCGAGATCCTCGCCGAGCAGCACGCCCGCACCTTCGCGCGCTGGCTCGATGGGAGCGGCGTCGAGGCCGTCTTCGTCGGTGCCCAGGCGCGGGGCCGGGGCCAGCGCGACGCGCGGGCCTCGCTGGCGGAGGGGAGGGCGCGGATCGCCATCGGCACCCACGCGCTCCTCGAGGAGGGCGTCGCGTTCGAGCGGCTCGGGCTGGTCGTCGTGGACGAGCAGCACCGCTTCGGCGTCGAGCAGCGGGCGGCGCTGGCCCGGAAAGGGCGGCGCCCCGACGTCCTCGTCATGACGGCCACCCCCATCCCCCGCACGCTCGCGCTGGCGTTCTACGGCGACCTGGACCAGTCGAAGGTCGACGAGCTCCCGCCTGGAAGGACGCCGGTCTCGACGCGCCTCTTCGGCGACTCGCAGCGCAAGGCGGCGTACGCCCTCGCGCGCGAGGAGCTCGAGGCCGGCCGGCAGGTCTTCGTCGTCTACCCCCTCGTCGCGGAGTCGGAGAAGTCCGACCTCGCGGACGCGACGAGCGGCGCGGAGGCGCTGCGGAGGGTCTTCGCGGGGCACGAGGTGGGGCTCCTCCACGGGCAGCTCAAGGGCGAGGAGAAGCAGGCCGTGATGGAGCGGTTCCGCGCCGGCGGGATCCGCGTGCTGGTCGCGACGACCGTGATCGAGGTCGGGGTCGACGTCCCGAACGCCACCGTGATGATCGTCGAGCACGCGGAGCGCTTCGGCCTCTCACAGCTGCACCAGCTCCGGGGGCGGGTGGGGCGCGGCGCGGACCGGAGCCACTGCCTGCTGCTCGCCCACTTCAAGCGGGCGGGGGACGACGCGCGCGAGCGGCTCGAGGCGATGGTGCGGACGCAGGACGGCTTCGAGATCGCGCGCGTGGACCTGAAGCTCCGCGGCCCCGGAGAGCTCCTGGGGACCCGCCAGGCCGGCCAGCGCCTGCTGGAGGTCGCCGACCTCTACCGGGACGAGAAGATCCTGGAGGAGGCGCGGTCCGAGGCGTTCGCGCTGGTCGAGGCCGATCCCCACCTCGCCCGGCCCGAGAACGCCGCGGCGCGGGAGGCGCTGGAGGAGCGCTGGGCGGGGCGCCTGTCGCTCGCTCAGGTTGGGTGAAAGGGAGTGCGCCTCCCGGGGGGCCTGCGGGGCCCCGCGCGCGCCGGGGCTATGATCGGACCGTGAGCGAGGCGCTGGCGCGTGACGTGGAGCGGATGGGGATCCGCGACGAGCGGGTCCTCCGGGCCATGGCCGGAATCCCGCGGCGCCTCTTCGTCCCCGAGCACCTCCAGGCGCACGCCGACGGCGACCACCCGCTGCCGATCGGCTTCGGACAGACCATCTCGCAGCCGTTCATGGTCGCGTGGATGACGGAGGCGCTCGCGCTGAAGGGGTCGGAGCGCGTGCTCGAGATCGGGACCGGCTCGGGCTACCAGGCGGCGATCCTGAGCCGGCTCTGCGAGCGGGTCTTCACGGTGGAGCTCCTGCCGGCGCTCTCGGCGCGGGCCCGCACGACCCTCGCCGCGCTCGGCGTCGCCAACGTCGAGTACCGGCAGGGGGACGGCGCGCTCGGCTGGCCCGAGGAGGCGCCGTTCGACGGGATCCTCGTCACCGCCGCGGCGCTGCGGACGCCGCCGGCGCTCGTCGCGCAGCTGAAGGCCGGGGGGCGCCTGCTCATCCCGATCGGCGCCGAGCACGACGTCCAGTACATCCACCTGCTCCGGAAGGACGCCGCGGGGGAGGTCGTCGACCGCGCGCTCTGCGCGGTGCGGTTCGTTCCGCTGCGGAGCGGCGGCGATGTTGCGCTAGGATGGCGCCAATGATCGTCTGCCCCGTCTGCGAGCACGCCCAGCCGTCCGGCGCCGAGTGCGAGCTGTGTGGAAAGCGCTTCTCGGCCGGCGCGAGAGCGGCCGCTCCCGTCGTGCCCATGGAGGGGCTGGAGCCGACGCTCCAGGGCGCCGTGGAGGTCGATCCCTTCGGCGCGGGCGCCGCGATCGCGGGGCTGGAGCCGACCCGCGCGGCCCCCGTGGACGCCCCGGAGGAGCAGACCCCCGGCCTCGACCCGACGCGCGTCGCGCCGGTGGACGCCGACGGGGAGGAGATCCCGGGCATCGAGCGCACCGGGCAGGGGATCCCCGGCGACGCCCCCTCGACGCTCCCGATCGCCCCGGTCTGCCGCTACTGCCGGACGCCCGCGGTGCCCGGGGAGCGGCTCTGCAGCCGGTGTGGCATGCGCCTCCCGGTCATCGACGCCCGCCTGGTCCCCGAGGGGACGGAGGGGGTCCACCTCTGCACCAACTGCGGCGCCCTGACGACGCGCGGGCTCTGCCCCGCCTGCGGCAACCGCGTCGCGTAGGGGGCGCCGGAGGGGCGCGGCTCGCCTTGCCAAACCGGCGGCGCCGCGGCAGATTGGCCCCCCCGAATCCCGAGGGTCCCCGCACATGTCCATGCGTCCTGCGTCCGCCTGGTTCCGCTGCAGCGAAGGTTGCGACTTCCGCGCCGAGCTGACCGACGTCGTCTACACCTGCCCCAGGTGCGGTGGGCTCCTCGAGGTCGAGCACGACGTCGCCGCGCTCGCGACCCGGAGCGCGGCCGACTGGAAGTCGCTCTTCGACGGCCGCTTCAAGCTGGGGCCCTGGCCGTACGGCTCCGGGGTCTGGGGCAAGAAGGAGTGGGTCTTCCCCCAGCTGAGCGTCGAGAACGTCGTCTCGATGTTCGAGGGCGGCAGCCCGCTCCTGCGCGTGGACCGCTACGCCCGCGAGATCGGCCTCGAGGACCTCTGGATCAAGGAGTGCGGCGTCACCCACACGGGCTCCTTCAAGGATCTCGGGATGACGGTCCTCGTCTCGGCGGTGAAGGAGATGCGCGCGCGCGGCAAGCAGATCCGCGCCGTGGCCTGCGCCTCGACGGGCGACACGTCTGCCGCCCTCTCGGCCTACTGCGCGGCCGCCGGGATCCCGAGCGTGGTGCTGCTCCCCCGCGGGAAGATCTCGACGGCGCAGCTCGTGCAGCCCATCTCCAACGGGGCGCTGGTCCTCGAGCTCGACACCGACTTCGACGGCTGCATGAAGGTGGTGAAGGAGCTCTCGCAGACCCCCGACATCTACCTCGCGAACTCCATGAACTCGCTGCGGATCGAGGGGCAGAAGACCGCCTCCATCGAGATCGCGCAGCAGCTCGGCTGGTCCTCCCCCGACTGGATCGTGATCCCGGGCGGCAACCTCGGGAACGCGAGCGCCGTGGGGAAGGGCTTCCTGCTGATGAAGGAGCTCGGCGTGATCGACCGCCTCCCGAAGCTCGTCGTGGCGCAGGCCGAGCACGCCAACCCGCTCTGGAGGGCATTCAACCGGGGGGATGAAGCCCCCCCGGCCCCCCCGCTCGCTCCGGGTCGGCCTCCGCCGGCCTCCCCTGCGCGCCGCGACTTCTCGGCGATCAAGGTGGAACCCATCACGGCGAAGAAGACCCTCGCCTCCGCCATCCAGATCGGCGCCCCGGTCTCGGCGAAGCGGGCCCTGCGGGCGCTGGAGGCGCTCGACGGGATCGTCGAGCAGGCCTCCGAGCAGGAGCTCGCCGACGCCTGCGCCCGGGCGGATCGGGCCGGGATGTTCACCTGCCCGCACACGGGGGTGGCGCTCGCCGCCGTCGAGAAGCTGGCCGCGCGAGGCGTGATCCAGCGGAGCGATCACGTCGTCGTGGTCTCCACCGCGCACGGGCTCAAGTTCTCCGACTTCAAGGTCGGCTACCACGAGGCGACGCTCCCCGGGCTCGTCTCCCCGCTCCGCAACGCCAGCGTGAAGCTGGCGCCGACGCTCGGGGCGGTGCAGGACGCCATCGGCGCCCGCTTCGGCCGTGGCTAGGGAGGACGCGATGGGGAACCAGGATCCGGGCCGCGCGGGCGACGAGGGCGCGCTGCGCGCGGAGCACGACGCGCTCGCCGGGAAGCTCGGCGTGCGGGGCTCCGTGGACGCGCTGCGCACGGCGTCCTACACGGGCTTCGCGACGCTCCTGTCGTTCGGGCTGACCGTGAAGTTCGCGTGGGATCGCTGGGGCTGGAGCAAGCTGCCGAAGCCCCCGCCGCGCGGCCGCCTCCCCCTGCTCGTGATCCTCGCGGCCCTCCTCTTCGCCGCGCTCCTCTGGGTGACGGTGCGGACCGTCCGCCGCGCGCGGGCGCTCCAGGCGGAGGAGAACCGGCTGATCGCCCGCTTCGAGGAGCTTCGGCGCCTGCTGAGGCTCGACCCGTGAGCCGGGCCGGCCGCGGGGGGCGGACGGCCCGGGGGCGCTTCATCGTCGTCGAGGGGATCGACGGGGCGGGGACCACCACCCAGGCGCGGCGTCTCGGCGAGCGGCTGAAGGGCTCGGGGCGCCGCGTCCACGTCACCGCGGAGCCCTCGGGCGGGCCGATCGGGGCGCTCGTCCGGCAGGTGCTCTCCGGGCGGTTGCGGGGGCGTGCGCCGGCCGGCGAGTTCGACGCCGAGGCGCTGGCGCTCCTCTTCGCGGCGGATCGCCTGGACCACGCGCGCGCCGAGATCCTCCCGGCGCTGGAGGCCGGGATCGACGTGATCTCCGACCGGTACACGCTCTCGTCGCTCGCCTACCAGGCGCTCACCACCGGCGCCCCCCGCTGGATCGGGGCGATCAACTCCCGCGCCCCCGCGCCGGACGTCACGCTCTTCCTCCGCGTCGGGCACACGGTGGCGTTCGCGCGCCGGCGCTCCGCCTCGCACGCGCGGGAGATCTTCGAGAAGGCCGAGTTCCAGCGCCGGGTCGCCCGCGCCTACGAGCGGGCGATCAAGACGCTCCGCCGCGCGGGTCAGCGCGTCGAGATCCTCGACGGCGCCGCGCCGCCCGACGGGGTGTCGGCCGCGATCGATCGGGTGGTCGGCTCCCTCTGACGCCCCGGGGTCGCGCTCAGGGGAGCGCGACGCGGAGCCGCTGGCGCAGCAGGAAGTGCTCCTCCGTCGCGGCGAACGCGAGGAGCGCCGCGACGTCGGGCCGCCCGATCGCGGCCGCGGCGCGCTCCGCCGCCGTGAGCGTCCGCCCCCCGGGCGAGCCCTCCCCGGCGAGCAGCGAGAGGGCGGTGGGGACGCTCCCGCAGAGCACCGTGCCGGCCCGCTCGGCCGACGACCGCACCGCGGCGCGCCACTTCGCGAGGTCTGGCGGGGGATGGACCTCGGCGAGCGCCCGGGCCGCCGGCTCGAGCGCCTTGCGCTCCCTGCGCCCCAGCGCCTTGCCGATCCGTCGCGCCGTGTCGTCCGTCGGCGCCCCCATCCCCGTGTAGCCGGGGACGACGACGGCGGTCGCCGCGGAGATCGCCGCGCCGAGCGCGTCCGCGGCCAGCGCCTCCGCGAGGTGTCCATTGAGGCGGACGTGGGCCAGCGCGCGCCCGAAGAGGAACCGTGCCGCGTCGGGCGGGGTCGAGCGGCTCGTGAGATCGGGCCCCACGGCGAGCACGGGGACCGGCGCCGCCCGGTCGGTCACGGCGCCGGGGGCGCCGGCCTGGAGGTCCCAGGCCTCGATCCCCATCGCGGTCGCCAGCTCCGCGATCGCCGCGCGGTGCGCCGGATCCGGGCGGAGTGGCTGCGCGCGCGCCGGGACCGGCGCGCAGAGGGCCGAGGCGATCGCGAGGCCGACCACCTGCAGGACGTCCGCGAGGGGGCCGCGCTCCTGAGGATGACGGATCAGATCCCAGTCGGACTCCGCCAGCACCGGCAGCGGCGGCAGGGCGCGGGCCGCGCCCTCGGAGAGGAGGGCGTCCGCGGCAGGACCGGGGGAGGGACCGCCCAGCCAGGAGAGGACGCCGGCGGCGACGAAGGCACGGTCCCTGGCGCCCGAGGCCGAGAAGATCCGGTAGAGGGCGGCCCAGCTGTCGACGCGCGCCGGGGAGCCCGCGATGAGCGCGAGGTGCTCCTGGACGGCGAGGGGCGAGCCCGCGTCCTCGAGGAGGCGGGCCAGCAGGATCCGGGCCTCGTCGTGATGGGGCGCCGTCGCGAGCGCGCCGGTGAGCTGGGCGATGGCGCGGTCGCGGTCCCCCAGCCGCTCCGCGCTCACCCTCGCGAGGGCGATCCGCGCCCGGAGGCGCGCGGTGGGATCGGGGGCGGTCTCGGCCGCGAGGGCGTGCGCCGCCGCGAGGCCGGGCCAGTTGCCGCGCCGCTCCTCGAACTCGGCGAGCAGCCGGAGCGCGCGGGCATCGCCGGGGCGCGCCTCCAGCGCCTTCCTGCAGGCGTCCACCGACGCCGCGAGGTCGCCGCGGGCGGCCTCGATGGGCGCCAGCCCCAGGAGGTGCTCGGCGCGCGCGGCCGGGGAGACGGCGGGCAGGTCTGCGAGCCGCCGGACCGCCGCCGCGGCCTCGCCCAGCTCCTGGGCGTCGAAGTGGAGCCGCGCCAGCCGCCCGAGCACCTCCGCGCTGTCGGGGTGGATGGCCAGGGCCGCGTCCAGGTGGGCCCGGATCGCCGCAGGATCCCCCTCCGAGTCCTGCAGGAGGGCGGCCGCGGCGACGTGGAGGGGGAAGCGCTGCTGCGGATCCGGCGTGAGCGGCACGCAGGCGTCGTAGTCGCGGACGGCCTCCGCGATCCTCCCATCCTCCGCGAAGGTGCGCGCGCGCAGCGCCAGCGCCGGGGGGAGGGCGGGATCGGCGAGGAGCGCGCGATCCAGCGCGCCGAGGACCGAGGCCGCGCCGCCGCCGGTGAGCGACGCGATCTGCGCGACGTCGAGCCAGGCGGCCGCCGCGCGGGCGGGCTCGGTCTCGCCCGCGGCCCGGGCGCGCTTCAGCTCCAGGAGCTCGACGCTGCTCTGGCCCGCGACGACGGCCTCGAGGCGCAGGAGCGCGGCCGGATCGGAGGGGTCCCGCTCGGCGGCGATCCGGTAGTCCCTGGCGGCGCTCTCGACGTCGTCGAAGCGCTCCTCCGCGATGGCGCCGGCCCGGAGCCACGCGGCCGCCGAGCCGGCGGGATCCCGCCGCGCCATCCCCTCGACCTGGAGGGTGCCCCGGACCGCGGCCCAGTCGCCCTGGCGCGCGAGCAGGGCGCGCGCCGCCCGGAGCGCGGGGAGGTGCTCCGGGGAGACGGCGAGCGCGCTCCGGTAGGACGAGAGCGCGGCGTCGTCGTCCCCCGCACGCTCCCACGCCTCGCCGGTCCGGACGAACCAGTGGGCGCGGTAGGCGGGGACCTCCTCCCGCTCGGCCGCGGCCTGGAGGCGCGCCGCGAGCGACGCGAGATCGCCCTGGCGCGCGGCATCGTCCGCGTGCGGCGCGAGGGCGGCGCGGTCGGGCGCGATGGCCGCGGCGCGGGCGAGGATGGCGTCGCGCGCCACCCCCGGCTCCTGCTCGACGGCGGCGCTGAGGAGGATCACGGCGATGTCGCCCGCGTTGGTCGCGCCCTCCGACAGGACCGTGCGGATCTGGGCCCGGGAGCCGGCGTCGAGCCCGCCCGCGAGGGCGACGATCGCGGGCGCCCCCCCGGTCCGGAGGCGGCCGATGGCCTGGGCGGCGTCGCGCGCGGCGGCTCGATCGCCGCCCTCGACGAGCTCCATCGCCACCCGCTGCGACAGCAGCTCCGTGGTGGGCGGCGAGCCGGGGCCGCTGCGCAGCGCCCTCAGGGTGTCACGCCGGCCGGCCTTCGCGTGGAGCCTGTCGAGGGCGGCCCGGGCGAGGAGCTGGCCCGGATCGGCTGCGAGCGCCTCCTCGAAGGCCGCGATGGCCTGGGGGACGTCCGCGAGCTTCTCCTCGCAGATCCGCGCCGCCTCGACCAGGGACGCCCCGCGGACCTCGGGGACCGTCGTCGCCGCGGCGCGGGTGCGCAGGACCTCGACGAGTGGCTCGGCGTCCCCGCGGCGCCGGTAGATGCCCGCCAGCGACTCGAGCGCGCTCAGGTGGTCCGGGGAGAGGGTGAGGGCCTCGCGGTAGAGCGAGATCGCCGCGTCGTCGCCGTCGCGCATGCGGCTGGCGATCGCCCCCGCGCGGATCAGGATCGAGGCCGCCGTCGCCGGGGTGGGGGCGGCGTCGGCCTCCCGCCGGAGGAGGGCGATCGAGTCGGCGGCGTGGTCGGCGCGGGCGTGGAAGCGACCGAGGGCCCGCTGGGCCGGGACGTGGCGCGGATCGATCCCCAGCACCTGCTCCCACTCGAGCCTCGCCGACTCCGGGTCGGAGAGCCGCTCCTCGAGGAGCTCCGCGCGGCGGGCGTGGATGGCCGCGCGCCGGCGCGGGTCCTCCACGACGCTCCCCTCGCAGCCGAGCACCTCGACCAGCTCCGCGTCCCTCCCCAGCGCCTCGAGGCAGCGTCCGAGGGCGCGCAGGGCGACGAGGTGCTCGGGCTCGACGACCAGCAGCCGCCGCCAGGTCGTCGCGGCGGCGGCCGGATCGACGAGCCGCTCCTCCTGGATCTGCGCGATTCGGAAGAGGTGCGCCACGCGCTCCGGCCGCGAGGTCAGCTCCGTGAGATCGGTCTCCAGGAGGCCGACGAGCGCGTCCCAGTTCCCCGAGCGGGTGTAGAGCCGCTCGAGCGCCTCGCGCGCGGGGAGCAGCGAGGGATCGGCGGCGACGGCCTCGCGGTACTTCTCCTCAGCGGCGTCCAGGCGGCCCAGCCGCCCCTCCATCACCTCGGCCGCACGGAGGAGCAGGCTCCCGCGGTCGGCGGAGTCGACGGCCGCGTCCGCCTCGGCGAGGTAGGCCTCGGCGACGCCCGCGAAGTCGCCGTTGCGAGCGCAGAGGCGGCCGAGCGTCTGGAGGATGGCCCGCTCGCCGGGGACGAGGGCGCAGGCCTCCCTGCAGGCGTCGAGCGCCTCCGGGATCCGGCCGCGCATCTCCTGGAGCGTGGCGAGGCGGAGGAGGACGTCCACGGCCTCCTTGCGCTCGGCCGGCGCGCCGCGGCCCGCGAAGACCTCGGCGAGCGCCGCGAGCGCCTCGGTCTCGCCGGCCAGCTCCCCGGCCGCCTCCTGGGCCCGCGCGAGGGCGCGCAGGATCTCCGGGGAGCGCGGGAGCGCGCGGGCCGCGCGCTGCAGGCACTCGATGGACGAGGGGAGCCGCCCGAGCCGGCTCTGCTCGACCCAGGCGGCGGCGGCCCACGCCGCGGCGGCCTCACGGCCTGACGCGCCCTCCGCCTCGGCGCGCAGGAGCGAGTCGAGCTCGTCCCATCTCCCGGCGGCGCGGGCGTGGCGGCGGACCGCCGAGCGCAGGAACGGATCCTGGGGGCGCCGGGCGAAGGCGGCGCCGAAGAGCGCGGCCGCGCGGTCCGGCTGGCCGAGCGCCTCCTCGAACAGGGTCGCGGCGGCGGCCTGGTACTGGGGCGCCAGGGCGGCGTCGGCCACCGTCTCGGAGCAGCGAACCCAGGCCTCCGCGAGGCCGACGGCGTCGCCGGCAGCCGCCGCGGCCGCGGCCCGCGCCTCGGCGAGGGCGAAGGAGGGCGGGGCGCCTGCCGGGAGCGACTCCAGCGCCGCCACCCCCTCCTGGACGCGGCCGAGCCCCAGCAGCCAGCGCGCCCGGTACGCGACGAGCTCCGCCCGCGCCGAGGGGTCCGCCTCGAGCCGCGCCTCGGCCGCGAGGAGGTCGACGACGAACGCGTCGTCGCCGAGGCGCGTCGCCAGGCGCCGCGCGGCGTGGAGGTTGGGCTTGAAGGTGGGATCGAGCTCGAACGCGCGCCGATGGACGGTCAGGGCCTCGGCGGGCGAGCCGAGATGCTCCTCGAAGATCCGGCCGGCTTCGAACAGGAGCGCGCCGGCCGCGGCAGGATCCCCGGCGCGGGCCGCCCCCTCGCGCTCGTAGCCGGCGGCGATCGACGCCCAGTCCAGGGCGTCGCCAGGGATGGTCGGAGAAGCCTCGATCCGCGCCGCGATCTGCCCGGCGATCGAGTCTGCGAGCGATTCTGCGAGGGCGTCCGCGAGGGTGACCTCGGTGGTCGGTTCACCGCCCTCGGGCCAGCCCTTCGACTCCCGATCCGGCACGTGCGCCCCCCCCTCCGGCGGCCGAGCCGCGGGCCGCTAGGCCTCGAAGCGGTCGATCTTGCCGTTCTTCTGCAGGATCTCCAGCGCGCCCTTGACGGCCTTCTCGCGGTCGACGCCCTGGAGCTTCACGACCAGCGGGGCGACCTTGGGGTCGACGGGGCGAACGGCGACGGCCCAGCCCTCGCCGAGGTCCCTGTCCGCCGTGACCTTGCACTCGGTGTTGCCGATGAAAGCGCGCGCCATCGATCTCTCCTGGAAGCGATAGGGGTCGAAAACGTGCGGGAAGATAGCGCAAAGGGGCCGGATCCGGAAGGTGAACGTGCAGCCGCGACGGGACCTCGTCACCGGCCGGATCCGTGGTTAGAGTGGGGGCCTCGGCTGCCAGGGAGGCGGGGTGATGGAGAGGCTGCTGCTCGACGTCAATGGTTGCTTCGACGGCGGGGCCGGAGGGCTCGCGCGGGCGGAGTTGGCGGCGCTGGACGGGGCCGCGAGGGGCGCCTTCGAGGCGTTCGAGGGCCGGCGTCGCTCCGGCGAGATCGGCTTCCCCGACCTGCACGAGGACCGGGACGTCGCCCGCCAGACCGCCGCGCTGGCCCGCGAGCTGGCGTCCCGCTTCGACAACCTGCTGGTCCTCGGCATCGGGGGCAGCTCGCTCGGGGGGCGCGCGCTCGTGACGGCGCTCGCGCACCCGTTCAACGACCTGCTCCCGAAGGCCATGCGGACGGGGATGCGGGTCTTCTTCCCGGACAACTCGGATCCCGTCACCTTCGACGCCCTCCTGTCGGCGCTCGATCTGGCCGACACGTGCTTCGCGACCATCACCAAGTCCGGCGGGACCGCCGAGACCATGGCGCAGCACCTCGCGCTGCGGGAGCGGTGCATCGTCCGCTTCGGCCTGGACGGCTACCGGGAGCGCTGCGTCCTCGTGACCGATCCGGCCAAGGGGGCCCTCCGGAAGATCGCCGACGACGAGCGGCTGCGGACGCTCCCCGTGCCCGCCAACGTCGGCGGCCGGTTCAGCGCCCTCAGCCCCGTCGGGCTCCTGCCGGTCGCAGCGGCCGGCGTCGACGTGGACGCGCTCCTCGACGGCGCCGCGGCGATGGAGGGGCGCTGTCGCTCCGGGGACCTCCTCGAGAACCCGGCGCTCCTCTACGCCGCGACGCTCCACCTCGCGGACGTCAAGCGGGGCCGCCGCATCCACGTGGTGATGCCCTACGCCGACGGGCTCCGCGACCTCGGGGACTGGTTCGTCCAGCTCTGGGCGGAGTCTCTCGGCAAGAACGAGCGGGTGGGCCCGACCCCCTTCCGCGCCGTCGGCGCCACCGATCAGCACTCCTCGGTCCAGCTCATGATGGAGGGGCCGAACGACAAGGTCGTGACGTTCGTCCGCGTCGAGGCGCCGCGCGCCGACGTGAGGATCGCCGTCCCGGACGGCTACCGCGAGCACGCCGAGATCGCCTACCTCGACGGCCACACGATGCGGGAGCTGCTGGACGCCGAGGAGCGGGCGACGGAGGCCGCGCTGCGGCGCGCGGGGCGCCCCACCGTGACCCTCGGGCTGCCGCGGCTCGACGCGCGCTCCATGGGAGAACTCCTCATGTTCTTCGAGCTGGCCACGGCCTACGCCGGCGGGCTCTACGGCGTGAACGCGTTCGACCAGCCCGGCGTCGAGGCGGGGAAGCGCTATGCGCAGGGGCTGCTGGGACGGCCGGGCTTCGAGCAGGCGCGGGACGAGCTGCTGGCGCGCCCCCCGGCCGACCCCGCGCTGGTGCTCGCGTAGACCCTTCGCCTTTCCCGCGGGCGCGCGCGGGCGGGCGTGCTAGTCCTCTCCGATGGCCCGCGTACACCTCCTGCCTCCCGGACTCGTCAACCAGATCGCCGCCGGCGAGGTGGTCGAGCGGCCGGCGTCCATCGTCAAGGAGCTGGCCGAGAACGCGCTCGACGCGGGCGCCACGGCCGTCGCCATCGACATCGAGGAGGGGGGGCTGGCCCTCGTCCGGGTCGCCGACGACGGCTCGGGGATGGAGCGCGAGGACGCGCTCCTCGCCCTGGAGCGCCACGCCACCTCGAAGCTCGCCGACGCGGCAGGGCTGGCCGCCATCGCGACCATGGGCTTCCGCGGCGAGGCGCTCCCCGCCATCGCCTCGGTCGCGCGCTTCCGGGTCGACACCGCGCCGGCCGGGGACGGCTCGGGGACGCGGCTGGTCGTCGAGGGCGGGGCGCTCGTCGAGACGGCGACCATCGCCCGCGCCCGCGGCACGACGATCGAGGTGCGCGACCTCTTCTTCAACACCCCCGCGCGCCGGAAGTTCATGCGCGCCAGCGCCACCGAGGCGAGCCACGTGAGCGAGGCGGTCGTCCGGCTCGCGCTCGCGCGCCCCGACGTGGGCTTCACGCTCAAGTCCTCCGGCAGGCTCCTCTTCGGCGCCCGGGCCGGCGGGGACCTCGCCGACCGCGTCGGGCAGGCCCTCGGGAGGGAGGCGTTTCGCCACCTCGTGAGGGTGGAGGGCGGGCGCGGCGAGGTGGGCGTCCGGGGGTTCGTCTGCTCTCCCGACCACTCCGAGGCGACCGGGAGATCGCTCTACCTCTTCGTGAACGGGCGCTACATCCGCGATCGCTCCGCCGCGCACGCGGTGCTCCGGGCTTACATGGGGACGCTCCCGGGCGGCCGGTACCCGGCGGGCGCCCTCTTCGTCGAGTTGCCGCTGGACCGGGTGGACGTGAACGTCCACCCGCAGAAGCTGGAGGTCCGCTTCGCCGAGCCACGCGAGGTCCAGGAGGCGCTCCATCGAGCCGTGGCGGAGGCGCTCCGGACGGCGCCGTGGCTGCGCGCGGACGCGGGCTCGCGCCCGCCGACGGGGCCAGGGATCCCGCCCGTGCCGGCGGGCGGCTGGACGTCCGAGGTCCGCGAGCGGGAGGAGGCGGCCGACGTCCTCGCCCAGGCGCGGAGCCTCGCGCCGCACGAGGGGAGCGGCGCCACGCCGGCGGCCCCCCTCCCGCCCGCGCTCCCGTTCGCCGTGGTGGACGCGGAGGGGACGGCGCGCCCGGCGGGCTACTTCGCGTCGCTCCGGTACATCGGCCAGCACGCCCGCACCTACCTCGTCTGCGAGGGCTCCGGCGGCCGGCTCGTCGTCATCGACCAGCACGCGAGCCACGAGCGGATGCTCTTCCACCGGCTCCGCGAGGCGGCCCGCACGCGCGCGCTCGCGGTCCAGCCCTTCCTCGTGCCGCAGGTGGTGTCGCTGTCGCCGGGCGCGGCCCGCGCCCTCGACGCGCACCGCGACGAGATCGCGCGGCTCGGGCTCGAGGTGGAGCCGTTCGGCGGGGAGAGCTTCGCCGTGAAGGGGGCGCCCGCGGCGCTCGCGGGCGTCGAGATCGGGCCGCTCCTGGCCGACCTGGCCGACCAGATCGGCGAGCTCGACCGGGGCACGGCGGTGGAGGACGCGTTCCACGATCTCCTCGCGACCATGGCGTGCCACGCCGCGGTCCGCGCGCGGCAGGACCTCGCGCCGGAGGAGGCGCGCGCGCTGCTCGACGGCCTCGACGCGGTCGACTTCAAGGCGCGCTGCCCCCACGGGCGGCCGGTGGTGATGGAGCTCGAGCTCGCGGAGCTGGAGCGGCGCGTCGGGCGCCGGTGAGCCCCCGCGGGCGGGCCGCCCAAGGTCGTGGACGGGGCGGGGGAAGGGTGGCAGATTCGCGGGCGTGGCACCTCGCGATCCGAAGCTGAAGCCGTACCGGGCCGCCCTCTGGGCGATCTACTTCGTCGTCATCCTCGTGCCGATCGGCCTCGTCGTGACGAGCGTGGTGCGCCACCTCCGCGGCCCGCACCGGCCGGCGGCCGAGAGCGCCCTGCCGACCCGCGCTGCGGCCCGGGTCTGTGCGCAAGAGCTCGAGGCCCTGAACGCCGACCAGAACCGGCACGCGTGGACCCTGGGGCAGGAGATCGGCGAGGCGGACGCGGTCGCCCGCTTCCTGAAGTGGTCGCAGGCGTTCGAGCAGCGCGTGGACGATCTGGGGGACCGGTGCCACCTGGACGGCGATGGCGCCGAGGGAGCCTTCCAGGGCCGGGCGGAGCTGGTGAAGGCCCGGGACGCGGTCCTCGCGCTCCATCGCGTCTATCGAGCCCAGGCGAACCGCTTCGCCCAGGAGGGGGCCGACGCGGCGAAGTCCGCCGCGAGCGCGCTGGCTGCGGCGAAGGACGCCGTGCGCCAGCCCTAGGCCTTCACGGCGGGCAGGCGTCGTTGGTCATCAGGAAGACCCAGCGGTAGACCTGCGTCTCGAAGCCGGGGAGCGGCGTCCGGTTGGGGAGCTTCGGGGCGCCGTCGACGGGCACCATGTCCGCGGCCGGGTCGAAGCCGTTCGACACGACCAACTCCACCACGTGGACCGCGCCGGCCGTGGCGCCGAAGGGGTAGGGGCTGAACCGGTAGGGAGGGATCGCGCGCGACGTGACCGGCCTGTTGGGATCGGCCTGGCTCGGCGCCTCGATCCGATCGGCCTGGTAGCTGATGTCATGGGCGGGATCCTCCGCCACGTAATCGACGAACCAGCGCGCCTCGACCGTCTCGGCGGTGTTCTCGTCCACGAGGGAGGCGCTCAGCTCGAAGGTCGGCTCGGTGGCGCAGGCCGAGGGCACCCGGATCACAGCGCTGGCGGGGCCCGGCGCGGCGGTGTCCGCCACGATGCGCGGCGGCGTGATCGAGGTGCCCTTCGGGTACTCCGGGACCGTCTGCGGGATGGGGCAGCCCGCGAACGCGAGGGCGGCGAGGAGGAGGGCCGGTCCGGCCCACCGACGGGTCATGACTCCTGCTCCTGGCCTGCGGGGCGGTGCTCCGCCCGATCGCCCTCGAGCTTCTCGAGGTGGCGGAAGATGGTCCGGGGGTCCACCCCGAGGTCCTTGGCGGTCTTGGTGCGGTTGCCGCCGTTCCGGTCCAGGACCTCGTTGATGTAGCGCTTCTGGAACTCCTCCTTGGCCTGCGCCAGCGGGAGGATGGGCTCCAGCTCCTCGGGGCGCAGGTCGAGGTCCTCCGGCCCCACGAGGGCCTTGTCGGCGAGGACGACCGCCTTCTTCACGCGGTTCTCGAGCTCGCGGATGTTCCCGGGCCACGCGTACTTCTTCAGGGCGGCCACCGCCGCCGGCGTGAAGCCGCGCACCCGGGACGCGAACTCCCTGCCGTACTTCTGCAGGAAGAACTTGGCGAGGACGGGGACGTCGTCCATCCGCTCGCGCAGCGGCGGGAGCCGGATGGAGACGACGTTCAGCCGGTAGTACAGGTCCTCGCGGAAGGTGCCCCGCTTGATCTCCTCCTCGAGCACCTTGTGGGTGGCCGCGATCACGCGGATGTCCACGGGCTCCGGGTGGGCGTCGCCGATCCGCGTCACCGCGCGATCCTGCAACGCCCGGAGCAGCTTGACCTGTAGGCCGGGCGGCATCTCGCCGATCTCGTCGAGGAACAGGGTGCCGCCGCTCGCCGCCTGGAACCTGCCGATCCGGCTGGAGGTCGCGCCGGTGAAGGCGCCCTTCACGTGGCCGAACAGCTCCGACTCCAGCAGCGCCTCGGGGATCGCCCCGCAGTTGACCGCGACGAAGGGGCCCTGGGCCCTTTGGGACCGACGGTGAATCTCCCGCGCGACGACCTCCTTCCCGGTGCCGGTCTCGCCGCCGACGAGGACGCTGATGTCGGTGCCCGCCACCTTCTCGATCCGGCGGTAGACCTCGCGCATGCCGGGGCCGGCGCCGATCAGATCCCCGTACTGCCGCGCCGACGCGGCCTCCCGCAGGGCGAAGTTCTCCCGGCGGAGCGCGTCGAGGAGGAGCGCGTGCTGCAGGATCAGGGACGCCTGGGCCGCGAAGACGGTCAGGACCTCCAGCGAGCCCTCGTCGAAGAGCGACGCGACCCGGTCGTTGCCCAGGTAGATGACCCCGAAGACCTCTCCCTTCTGCATGAGCGGCGCGCACATGACCGAGCAGAGCTTCAGGTTGACGACCGAGGAGGAGCCGGACCAGTGCTCGTCGTGGAGCGCGTCGGCCACGACGAGCGGACGGCGGCTCTGGACGACCTGCTGGATGATGCTGTCCGAGAAGCTCTCGACCGTCGCCTCGATCGTCTCCCGCGCGAGGTTGCGGGCGGCCCGCACCGTCCGCGCGCCGGCGTCGAGGAGGATCAGGAAGCCCTTGTCCGCGCCGCTCACCTCCACGAGCGCGTCGAGCAGCTCGTCGAGCAGCCGGGCGCCGTCCGTGGCCGAGAGCAGCCGCTCGGAGAAGCGGACGAGGCTGTCGAGGGCCGGCTGGCGCGGCGGCGTCGCCGCGGCCGCGCCGCGCGAGGGCGGGTCGAAGACGAGCTCCGTCGCGCCGACCCGCAGCCGGTCGCCCGGCGTGAGCCGCGCGGAGGGCCGCCGCCTGCCGTTCACGGCGAGCTCGACGCCGCGGTGGGCCTCCACCGTCCAGGCGTCGCCCTCCTGGCGCAGGTGGAGGGCGGTGGGGGGCAGGGAGGGGTCGGCGACGAAGACGTCGCTGTCGGGGTCGCGGCCGACCGTGAGGAGCCGCTTCACGACGGGGACGGCGCGCTCGGCGCCGTCGGGTCCCCGGATCTGGAGTGTCGGCATGGCGTCCTCCTTCCCTAGAAGCGGAGCGTGAGCCCCAGGGTGGCCCCACCCGGCTGGGGGGAGATCTCGGTCTCGACCTCCCGCACGAAGTGGCGGTGTGCGTCCCAGACCCCGTACGCGTAGAGCGCCCAGAACAGCCCGGCCGTGACGTACTTGGCCGACTCGATCCGCCCGAGGAGCCGGCGGTCCGAGTCGGTGAAGGGGGGCCGGGAGCAGTTGGGCTCGCTCGAGGTGCAGAGGCGGCTCCGGTCGTCGGCGATCTGGTTGTGGAGCAGGAACGTGCCCAGGTTGGCGAGCCCCGCCGCGACCTGCCCTGCGGCGAGGGCGGTCCCCTTGGCGCGCTCGCCGTTCTGGAACTGCCCCGCGCCCAGGGGCATCCAGTTGAAGAGGTAGAGCCGCTCCTGGACGCGCACGATCTTCGTGGGCGGGCCGGTGCGCGCCTGCTCCTCGAGGAGCAGCTTGCGCTTCGCCTCGTCGGCGAGCCGCTTCTGCTCGGCGATCGCGCGCCGCCGCTCGCGCAGCGGCGCGAGCGACGCCTCGTTCTCCCGCTTCACCTGCTCGAAGAGCTCGACGATGGGGGGCGGGACCAGGAACGGATCGAGGGTGAAGTCCGGGTTCCATGAGAGGAGGTTGACGAAGGCGGACCGGGCCTGCGCGAGGTCCCCGAGCTGGTACTCGGAGATGGCGAGCATGCGGTACACGTCGACCGCCTGCGCCTCCGTCAGCTCCGGTGAGCCGGCGAGGATCTGCCGGAGGGTGCCGGCGCAGTCCGCGTAGGCCCCGAACTCGAAGCGGGCGCGGGCGCGCCGGAGATCGGCGTCCGGCGCGTTGAAGAGGAGCGACGCGACGAGGATGGCGATCATGGGGTGCGCTCCTCCTGCGGCGCGGCCACCAGCACGTCGGCGCCGGCCTTGAGCTTGAGCGAGAGGGAGCGTGGCGGAGCGCCGGGGGGGACGAGCTCGACGCGGACCGATCCCTCGTACGGACTCTCACCGGGCGGGATCGCGACCTCGAAGGGGGCCCGCTGCGAGTCGCCGGCGGTCCCGAGCGCCCTGCCGTCGACGAGCACCTGGGTGGCGGGTGCCCCCTCGACGCGGAGCCGCGCCGGCCGGGGCTCGAGCGGCACCCGCAGCTCGCCGACCCGCGCCGCCTCCTCCGCCGTGACCGGCTTCACGTACGGGAAGCAGCAGGGGTGCTCGATCTGGATGAGGTGGGGGTGGTCGGGCGTCACGACGAAGCGGACGACCTGGACGCCGGCGGCGACCTCGACGTTGTCGAGGAGCGCCCGCTGCGCGTAGGGGCGGACGTGGATCGAGAGCGTGGCGGCCGGCCCGGGGGCCGGCGCCGCGGCAGGAGCGTGCTTCGTCCGCGGCTCCCGCGGGGCCGCGGGGCGGCCGGCCCATGACGGTGCGTCGACCGGTGGCTCCACCGCCACCTCCGGCGACGGAGGCGTCGGGGCGACGACCTCGTCGGGGCGGGCCGCCTCGGGGAGGCGGCCCCTCACGAGCACGACGGTCGCCCCGAACGCGAGGGCGATGAGCGCCACGCCGGCGGCGATCGCGACGAGCAGCCGGCGCCGCCTGGACCGGTCGGTGAGGGCGTCGATCACCCGGCGGGCCTCCGGGTCGTCCGGGGCCAGCGCCAGGATCCGCGAGAGCACCGCGATCGCGCGCGCGTGCCTGCGCTGCGCGACGTGGGCTTCAGCCTGGGCCCGCAGCGCCGCCACCGCGCGAGGGAGGAACGCCGCCTTGTAGCCGTCCGGGTCGCGCAGGAAGGCCTCGAGCTCCGCCTCCGGACGTCCTGCCCCCACCTCCGTGAGGAGGACGTCCAGGGCGTCGCGGACGGCGGCCGCCGACGCCGGCCGCCCGGCCGGATCGACCGAGAGGAGGCTCGCGAGGAGCGAGGCGAGCGGGTCCGAGACGCGCGGCTCGACGGCCCGGGGGTCCTCGTAGTCGCCCTCCAGCAGCCGCCGCAGGATCGCGGTCGGGTTCGGCGCCGCGAACGGCAGGCGTCCCGTCGCCAGCCAGTAGAGGAGGGTCCCGAGCGAGAACAGGTCGCTCCGCGCGTCCGCCTCCCGCCCCTCGACGATCTCCGGCGCCATGTGGTGCGGCGAGCCCACGAGGGCCCCCGTCATCGTGAGCCGCTCGTCGGAGGCGAGGATCCGCGCGATGCCGAAGTCGGCCAGCTTGACGCCGGGGTGGTCCCCCTGCCGCACGAGGACGTTCTCCGGCTTGAGGTCGCGGTGGATCACCCCCGCGGCGTGGGCGTGGGCCAGCGCGTCCGCGAGGGCACGGCCGACGAGCAGCGCCACCTCGGGCTGGCCGAAGCCGACCTCGCCCTGGAACGCGCGCAGCGTCCTGCCCTGCACGAACTCGGTGACCAGGTAGCTCTCCGGCGCGGCGTCGCCCGAGTAGTCGTAGATCTCGACGATGCCGGGGTGGGAGAGCCGCGCGCCCGCGCGCGCCTCGCGCGAGAAGCGGGCGCGCGACTCGGGACGGGAGGCGAGGTGGGGGTGGAGCAGCTTGACCGCCACCTCGCGATCGAGCGCGGTGTCGCGGCCGCGGTATACCGCGGCCATCCCACCCGTCCCCACCTGCTCCAGCAGGATGTAGCGCCCCAGCGTCCGGATCACGGTCCACCCGCCCAGCCTCCGGTCACGGCCAAGGCGCGACACGGCTGACCGGGTTCACGGGCGGACTATGACATGCGTGGCAGGGTGGAGGCCACCCCTCGCGTCAGCCGGATCGCGCTCAGGCCCGGACTTCCGGAGTCGTCTCGCCCGCCTTCTCGCCTCCCGGCTCGGGGTCGCTGTGCGGCGGCTTCCGACCCACCGGGTTCTCGTCCAGGGCCGCCTTGAGCACCTCGTCCATGCGCGTCGCGAAGACGAAGTCGAGCTCCTTGCGCGCCTGCTCGGGGACCTCGGAGAGGTCCTTCTCGTTCCGGGCGGGGAGGATGACCCGCTTCATGCCGGCGCGGTGCGCCGCCAGGACCTTCTCCTTGATGCCGCCGACGGGCAGCACGAGGCCGCGGAGGGTGATCTCCCCGGTCATCGCGACGTCGGAGCGGACGCGGATGCCGGTGAGGAGGGAGACGAGCGCGGTGAGGATCGTGACGCCGGCGCTCGGGCCGTCCTTCGGGATCGCGCCCGCGGGGAAGTGGATGTGGATGTCGGTCCGCTCCAGGAAGTTGGACGCGATGCCGAGGGTGTCCGCCTTCGAGCGCAGGTAGCTCAGGGCGGCCTGCGCCGACTCCTTCATCACGTCCCCGAGCTGTCCCGTCAGCGTGAGGGAGCCCTTGCCCTGCATCCGGGTGGCCTCGATGAAGAGGATGTCCCCGCCGGCGGCCGTCCAGGCGAGGCCGGTGGCGACGCCCGGGAGCTCGGTCCGCTCCGCCGACTCGTTGTAGAACCGCTCGGGCCCCAGCATCTCCTCGACGTCCTGCTCGACGATCGCGCGCTTGTCGCCGACGGAGACCTTCCCGCTCGCGACCTCGACGGCGATGGAGCGGCAGATGTCGGCGATGCGCCGCTCGAGGCTGCGGACGCCCGCCTCGCGGGTGTAGCCGATGATGATCCGGATGATCGCCGGCTCGGTGATCGACACGGTCTCCGTCGGCAGCCCGTGCTCCCGGAGCTGCTTCGGGATCAGGTGGTTGCGGGCGATGTGGACCTTCTCCTCGAAGGTGTAGCCGGGCAGCTCCAGGATCTCCATGCGGTCCTTCAGCGGGCCGGGGATGGGGTCGAGGAGGTTGGCCGTGGCGATGAACATGACCTTCGACAGGTCGTACTGCACGTCGAGGTAGTGATCCGAGAAGGTGTTGTTCTGCTCCGGATCGAGCACCTCGAGGAGCGCCGCGCTCGGATCGCCGCGGAAGTCGGCCCCGAGCTTGTCGATCTCGTCGAGCATCATCACCGGGTTGATCGTCCCGGCCTTCTTCATGGACTGGATGATCCGGCCGGGGAGGGCGCCCACGTAGGTGCGGCGGTGGCCGCGGATCTCGGCCTCGTCCCGCACGCCGCCCAGGGAGAGCCGCACGAACTTGCGGCTCGTCGCCCGCGCGACCGACTGGCCCAGGGAGGTCTTGCCGACGCCCGGGGGGCCGACGAGGCAGAGGATGGGGCCCCGCATGTCGTTCTTCAGCTTCCGGACGGCCAGGTACTCGAGGATGCGCTTCTTGATCTTCTGGAGGCCGTAGTGGTCGGTGTCGAGGACGGTCCGCGCGTTCTCGATGTCGAGGTTGTCCTCGGTCCGCTTGGACCACGGCAGGTCCGCGATCCAGTCGAGGTAGGTCCGCGCGACCGTGTACTCGGAGCTCGCCGTCGGGATCGACTTGAGGCGCGAGAGCTCCTTCTGGGAGATCTTCTCGACCTCGGGCGGCAGCCCCGCCTTCTTGAGCCGCTCCGCCAGCTCGTCGAGCTCCTCCTCCTCCTCGCCGATCTCCCCCAGCTCCTCCTTGATCGCCTTGAGCTGCTGGCGCAGGTAGTACTCGCGCTGGGTCTTCGACATCTCGCCCTTCACGGCGGAGTCGATCTTGTTGGAGAGCTTCAGGATCTCGCGCTTGCGGTTGAGCAGCTCCAGGGCGAGCTGCATGCGCCCCTTGAGATCGACCGTCTCGAGGACCTGCTGCTTCTCCTCGATGGTGAAGTCGACGTTCGCCGCGATGAGGTCGGCGAGGTGGCCGGGGTGGGTGATCGACTCGAAGAGCTCGGTCGCGGCCGCCGGGAGATCCGGCATCAGCTCGATGACCTCGCGCGCGAGCTTCTTGAGGTTGATCGCGAGCGCCTCGATCTCGACGTCGTCGGCCGGGGTCTTGTCCTCGACCGGGTCGACGCGCGCCTTGAGGTAGGGGTTCTCCTGGACCAGCTCCACGACGCGGAAGCGAGCGAGCCCCTGGACGACGAGGGAGTAGTTGTCCTCCCCCATCTTGAGGAGCTTCACCACGCGCGCGACGGTGCCGATCGTGTAGAGGTCGTCGGCCCCCGGGTCCTCCTCCTCGGCGCGGCGCTGGGAGACGACGCCGATCACCTGCTCGTCGCGCACCGCGTCCTTGATGAGGGCGATCGTCTTCGCCCGCCCCACCGCGAGCGGCAGCACTCCGCCCGGGAAGAAGACGGAGTTGCGCAAGGGAAGGATCGGGAGGACCTGCGGGATCTCCTCGCGGGCGATGAATCCGGGCGGCCCCATCGCTGGCGCCACCTGGGCTCCGACTGCGCCCTTCTTTTCCTTCTCCGACATCGGCCGTCTCCTTGAGGGCTCGAACCGCGCGCGATTCCTGGCGTCTTCCGATACCCGCGGGATGCCACTATATCAACAACAACGAGGGGGACCGGCGCGATTCCGCGCGAGATCGGAGTCGTTACAAGGGCTTTGACAGCCCCTCGATCTCACCGATAGCATCCGCGGTCACCGGCGGGCCACGCCATCGCGGCCCTGGGAGACCGCCATCATCCGACTCGGACATATCAGCGACCTGCACGTCGCCGACAAGGGACGCTACCCTCGCCACGGCCTCACCCCGAAGGATTGCGACAAGCACTCCGTGCGGCTCCTGAAGGGTCTGCTCGAGGCGCTGGAGGAGATCCGGATCGACCACCTCGTCGTCACCGGCGATCTCACCCTGTCGGGCGAGCCTTCCGAGTTCGAGAAGGTCGGGAAGCTGCTGGAGCCGTGGGCCAAGGCTGGGAAGCTCACCCTCGTCCCCGGAAACCACGACGTCTGGAGCTATGAGGCGGCCGAGAAGTTCCGGTTCCTCCGGGCGCTCGGACCGGACGGGAAGGGGATGCGCGCAGCGGTGCAGAGCTTCCCCGCCGCGGTCCCGCTCGGCGACGAGGCGGTCCTGATCGCGCTCGACAGCGCGCGCTGGGGCGAGGATCCCCGGCAGACCCCCGGTAAGGTCGGGACCCAGCAGCTTCGCGCGGCCCGCGAGCTCGTGCGCGAGCACGCCCGGCAGGAGAAGGCGGTGCTCCTCGCCCTCCACCACCACCTCGTCATCCCGCCCGAGCGGGTTCCTTCCGACGCGAAGGTGGCGAAGATGCCCCTCGCCGACGCCGACCAGATCGTGCGGCTCGTCGCCGAGCTGCCCGTCGCGGCCGTGCTCCACGGGCACCGTCACGTCGCCTTCCGCCTCGACCTGCCGGGGGCGAGCGGCCCCACGCCCGTGCTCTGCGCGGGCTCGGCATCCCGCGTGGCCGACGAGCCGATCCGTCGCGCCCGCGCCTTCGTCTACGAGATCGACCGCACCGGCGTGAAGAACGTCGAGTCTTTCGTCGCAGGAATGGAGTGAACCGATGAAGAAGATCCTGTTCGTGGCGCTCCCCGCTGGGATCGCCATCTTTGCTGCCGTCGCCATCTTCGCGGCCTTCCGCGACCGCGGGGAGTCCACGGCGTCGCTGCTGGAGCGCGCCCAGCTGAAGCGCGAGTTCGTGGAGCGCGCGGCCGTCGGGCGCGCGCTCCCGCCCGAGCGGATCGACGAGTGGCGGGACGAGTCCGCCGCGCTCTTCCGCTGGTACCTCCAGGAGCTCTCCGCGATCCGCAACCGCCACCCGACCGTCCCCCCCGCGCCGACCGGCGCGGCGGCCGCTGCCGAGGAGCGGAAGGGGAAGTTCACCGAGAAGGATCGGGCGAGCTACGGGGAGTGGCAGAAGCTCGCCGACGATCGCTTCGCGCTGGTGAAGGAGGCCCGCTACGCGCCGCTCTTCACGGCCACCGTCGAGGGGATGCGCCTCGACCTGCTCTCCATCACGACCGGACAGCACCCGGCGGGCGGCGGCGCCGCGCTCCGGATCGACTTCGCGCTCTGGGGCGCGCCCCGCAACGTCGTCAAGGAGAAGCAGGGCGACGTCACGACCACCAAGGTGGTCCTGCCGATCGCCTTCCGGCAGCTCGCCTTCCGCATGCTCGACGAGAAGGGGAAGCTCTACGGCGAGATGAGCGGCCCCGGCGAGCCCTTCCAGAAGCTCTCCGACCCGGAGCGCTGGATCGAGGACTTCCCCCCGGGCGTCCTGTTCGGGACCTGGTGGGTGGATCTCCTCCCGCGGGAGGCCGTCAACGCCGAGCTGGACGTCGACGTCGCCCTCCGCGGCGCGAACGGCAACGAGCGCTCCGGCCCCTTCAAGTTCACGCTGCCGGTCCGCGAGGAGTGGCGGGTCGCGCCGGGCGCCGCGTACGAGGCCCAGACGCGCGAAGTGGCGCCGACTCCCTGACCCGACGTGGAGGCGAAGCGTAAGGGCGGCAAGGGCTCGCGGGCGAAGGCGGCGGGCGGGGGGGGCGTGTCGGCGTCGAAGCCGCCGCGCGCCCGCCGCGCCGCCGCGCTCCCGGCCGCCGACGGCGACGCGCCGCTGCACGAGCTCAGCCGCGACGAGCTCTCGGTCTTCCTCTACGCGGCCCTCCTCCCCGAGGAGAACCTCCAGATCGTCCGCGAGCTGGGGCTCTCCGTGCCGGGGTTCCGGACGGAGGCGCTCTCCGAGCCGGAGCGCTGCGATCTGATCGCCGACGAGGTGCGAGCCTCCCCCGGGCTGCGCGACCGGGTGATGGAGGCGCTCCGGAACGGCTTCGGACGCCCGCCGCTCGCGGGCGTCGCGCTCGATGCCCGTGCGGCGCAGGACCTCGTCGACGTCGGCACGACGGAGCACGGCACGGTGCTGGCGCTCTGGCGGGTCCTCGCCGACCCGACGCCAGCCGTGCGTGCGCTGGCACGGCCGCTGCTCGCCCGGATGCTCGCGGAGTACTACGGTCCGCCCCCCGGCGAGGGAGACGCAGCGCCCGGGGCGCGTCCGCCGGAGGAGCCCGAGGGCGACGCCCCCGACGGCGGCCGCGTCGAGGCGTTGGAGCGCGAGCTGGCCCGGGCGCGCGCGCGGGACGAGCAGGCCCGCGCCCGGCTGAACGAGCGCGTCGAGAAGCTCCAGGGGCAGCTCAAGGAGGCCCGGGCCGCCGAGGCCCGAGCCGTGGACGAGGCGGCCCGGGCGCGGGGGGCCAGCGAGCAGGCGAAGGAGGCGCTCCGCCGTGCCGAGACGGCCCTCGAGGCCGAGCGCAGCACCGCCGCCTCGGCGGAGGCTCAACGTGCGCGGCAGGAGCTCCGGGAGGTCTCCTCGAAGCTCGCCGCCGCGGTCGCCCGGGCGGAGCGCGCCGAGGCGAAGGCGACCGGCCTGGAGCGTTCGCTCGAGGCCGCGCAGGCCCGCTCCACGGCGCCGCCAGCCGGTCCCTCCACCGGTCCCGTCGAGGCCGGCGCCGAGGAGCCCGACGAGGGGCAGGCGACCTGGCTCTTTCCGGTCTACACGCGGGAGTTCTACGACTCGCTGGAGGGGTGGGACCGCCGGATCCAGCGGGCCGCGTTCAAGCAGGGCCACCTCCTCGCGCAGGATCACCGCCACCCGAGCCTTCGCGCGCTCCCCCTGGAGGGGTTGCCGGGCTACTACCGCGTCCGCGTCGCCACCGACGTGCGGCTCATCTACCGTCGCGGCGACGACCAGGGGAAGGTGGAGATCCTCTCGCTGATCGACCGCGAGGACCTGGATCGCTACGTGCGCCAGGCCAAGACAAGGGGGTAGCGATCCCTCTCCCTCACCGAGGGAGAGGGCAGGGTGAGGGAGACGCTTTGGAGCTACTGGAGCTTCCGGTAGATCCCCACGACCACGCCCAGGATCATCGTGCTCCGGAAGTCCGACTCCCGGACGTAGATCGGCGCCATGCGCGGGTTCGACGGCTGGAACCGGACGCGGTCCCCCTCGCGGTAGATGCGCTTCACGGTCGCCTCGTCGCCGATCATCGCGACGACGATCTCGCCGTCCTCGGCCTGGAGTTGCTTCTTCACGAAGACGTAGTCGCCCGACAGGATGCCGTCGCCGATCATCGAGTCGCCCTGGACGCGGAGCCCGTAGACCTTCTTGTTGGTCCCGAGCAGGAAGGAGTCGACCTGGACCGTGTCCTCCACGTGCTGCTGGGCGAGGATCGGCTGGCCCGCGGCGACGCGGCCGAGGATCGGGATCTCGACGAGGCGCGCGGCGGCGGGCCGCCCACCCGCGCGAGGGTGGAGCGGGACCACCTTCGCGTCACGGCCGCCGCCGAGCACCTCCCGCGCCCGCTCGGTCGGGATGAGGGCGCGCGACTTGACGGGGTCGCGCGTCAGGAACCCCTTCTTCTCGAGCGCCTTGAGGTGGTCGTTGACGCCGTTGGTGGACCGGATGTCGAGCGCCTCGCCGATCTCGCGGATCGTGGGCGGGTACCCGTTGTCCTCGATCTGCTGGACGATGAAGCGGAGCACCTCGAGCTGCCGGTCGGTGAGCGTGACGGTCATGACACCTCCTGAACATCGGTATACTGTCACCGTGTTCAGAAGGCAAGAATCCGGGCCGGCGACGAGGTAGGGTAGGCGCGTGAGCCACCTGCGCCTCGGCACGTCCATCCTCGCCGGCTCGCGCGCCGCCGCGCGCGAGGCCTGGCTGTTGCCTGTCTCGGCGCTCCTCTCCGTCCTCCGCACCGCGGCCACCGCCCCGGCCCTCGCGGTCGCGCTGGTCCTCCCCGTGCAGGGAGCGATCGCCGGTGCGCGCCACCGCCCCATCTCCCTCTTCGCGCCGGTCGAGGGCGCGCTCGCCGTGATCGGCTCGGGCCGCTACCGGGCGCTCGTCGCCGGGCTCCTCCTCGCCGGGATCGCGCTCGGCGGGCTCGTGCGCGTGATCTTCCTCGCCGGCGCCCTCCCCACGCTCGGCGCCAGCCTCGCGGGCGCCGACGCGACGCGCCGCTTCGCTCCGGGCGTGGTCTGGGGGCTCCCGCGCCAGCTCGCCACCTGGCTCCTGGCGGCGCTCGCCGAGCTGGGCGCCGCCGGGTTCCTGGCCGCCGGCGCCACCGCCGCCGTCCTGGTGGCCGGGGAGGGCGTGCGCAGCCCCTTCCTCGCAGCGGCCCTGGGGGCGGCGGTGCTCACCGTCGGGCTCGGGGGGCTCGTCGCGGCCCGGGTCGTCGGGGACGTCGCCGCCGCGCGCGCGGCCATCCTGGGCGAAGGGGCGGCGCGGGCGTTCTCCGGCGCGGCCCGTCGCCTCCTCTCGCAGCCGGGCCCCTTCCTCCTCGGCGGGCTCGCCGCGGCCTTCGCCGGCGCGGCGGCGACCTCCGTGCTGGGGCCGGCGGAGGGCGTCCTCGGGGCGGTCGCCGGCCACCTCCAAGGCGCCGTGCTGGTGGGCCCCCGGCTCATCCTCGCGTCGTTCGCGACCCTCATCGCCGCGGCCGTCGACCTCGCATGGCTCGGCACCGCCGCCGCCCTCGCGTGCGCGGGCGACGCGTCAGCGCTTCAGCCACCGCCGGAGGGGGACCTTGCGCACGTGCAGCGGGGCGAGGTGCAGGAGGAGGCCCCCGAGGGCGGTCAGCATCCCGGCGACGAGTGAGATCCCTCCCAGGAGCGTCACGTGGCCCCCGCCCAGCGCGAGGGCGACGAGGCCGCCGACCAGGAACGCGGCCGCGACCAGCCCCGTGAAGACGAGGGCCGCGGCGTTGCGGACCTGCGTCGCGGCGCGGTCGATCGCCTCCGAGGCGACGTTCACGCGCAGCTTGCCGGACTCCAGATCCACGAGGATCTGGCCGAGCTGGGTGGGGAGGTCCTCCGCCAGTCCCTGGAGCTTGAGCAGCGAGCGGAGCACGAGGCCCGACGCGTCTCCCGGGTTGAACCGGGCGAGGAGCAGCTCCTTGGCGTAGGGCAGCCCCACCTCCAGGATGTCGAGGCGCGGGTTGAGCCGGCGCGTGATCCCCTCGATCGTGATGGCCGCCTTCGCGAGGACCGCGTACTCCTTCGGGATGCGGATCCTGTGGCGGAGCGCCAGGTCGAGCAGGTCGCGGAGCAGCGTCGCCGTCCGGATCTCGTCGAGCCGCAGCCCCAGGTAGCGCTCGAGGATCCCGTCGATGTCCGCGCGGAAGTCGACGATCGGCCGGTGCACCTCGGCGTTGCCGATCCGGCTGAGGAGGCGCGCGATCGACTCGGAGTCGCGGAGCGCCACGCCGATGATGAGGGTGACGAGCGCCTCCTGCTGCGCGCGCCCCAGCCGTCCCACGAGGCCGAAGTCGAGCAGGGCGATGCCGTCGCCGGGCAGGACCAGGATGTTCCCGGGGTGCGGGTCGCCGTGGAAGAGCCCGTCCTCGAAGAGCTGCCGGAAGGCCGCCTCGATGACGTTTCGCGAGACGCGCTCGAGGTCGAAGCCGCCGGCCGCGGTCACGTCCGAGAGCTTCGTCCCCTCGATGTACTCGAGCGTGAGCACGGTGCTCGACGAGAGCTCGTCGAAGACCCGCGGGATGACGGGCACCTTCCGCTTCGCGGCCGCGGCCCCCATCTCCTTCGCGTTGCGCGCCTCGTTCGAGAAGTCGAGCTCCTCGTGGATCGTCCGGTCGAACTCCTCGATGATGTCGGTGGGGGTGTAGACCCCCGTCTCCTCGATCACCGCCCCGACGACGCGCGCCAGGTAGTAGAGGAGCGTGAGGTCCGACTCGATCCGCTCGCGGATGTGCGGCCGCTGGACCTTCACGACCACGCGCTCCCCCGCGTGCGTGCGCGCGAGGTGGACCTGGGCGATGGAGGCGCTCGCGAGCGGCCGGGGATCGAGCTCCGCGAAGAGGTCCTCGATCCGCTTCCCGAGCCCCTCCTCGATCACCTCGCGGATCTCGCCGATGTCCACCGGTGGGCAGGAGTCCTGGAGCTGCTCCAGCTCCTCCACCCAGTGCGACGGGAGGAGGTCGGGGCGCGTCGAGAGCAGCTGGCCGAGCTTGATGAACGTCGTCCCGAGCTCGGCGAGCAGCTGCCGGAACCGGGCCGCGGTCTTGCGATCCGGGGGCGGGACGCCGTCGGGGGAGGGCGGCACCGCCTCGCGCCCCAGCACCTCGCGCAGCCGCGACCGCTCGAGGTAGGCGCCGAAGCCGTGGCGCACGACGGCCGCCGCGATCTGGCGCAGGCGGTTCAGGTCCTGGAAGGCCTCTCGGAGCATCGTCTGGCGGCGATGCTAGCGCGGTCCCGGGGCCGGATGCGACAAGACACCGAGCGCGCATGCCCGATATCGCCACCGCCACGACCCCGATGATGCGCAAGTCCGTTCACGCGCTGGGGGTGGACGGACCCCGTGTGGGATGGCGTGGGCGCCGGGAAGCTTCCTGGCCCGGACGGGGTTGTGCTACTAGACTCGCCCTCCAGAGGTCGGGGAGACTGTCGGTGGCGGTGGTCGTTGGTCCCCGATAGTTGGATGTGAGGCCATGAGCCCGATCGCAATCGCCAGCCGCGTAGAAGAGTTCGCGTACCTCTCCGGTGCCTTCGAGGACGAGGGCCACGACTCGCACGACGCAGCGTTCCGTGCGCGGCTCGTCATGGCGATCGGCCGGGTGGAGGCGCTCTCTCGACTCGGGTCGCAGGACGCGTTCGAGGCGGGGATCGATTGGCTCTCGACGCCTCAGTTCCTCGGGGAGTTGGAGCAGGTCTTCTCGGATCCCGCGTTCCCGGAGCTCGCGAGGGCGGTGCAGGTGTCCGAGTTGCGACCGCAGCCGCTCGCGGACGCCCACGCCCAGGAGATGCTGGACGACCTCTTGGAGTACTCCGAGCGCGCCGCGCGCCTCCCTGCCGGCGACGTGACGGAGCCTCAGGCGTCGTATGTGCATGGCTTGGCCCGCCTGCTCGTGGCGGTGATGGCGCTCTCGCTCGCCGCGCACGGTAGGGAGCGGTGGTCGTCCTGGATGGTCGGGATGCTGTGGCACGAGGGGCGACGGGGCGTGCTCGAGATGGCTGCGACCCGCGGGATCGGCTGGGCCCAGGTGGCCGACGGCGCGAGGACGAGCAGGGACGAGCGCTGCAGCGCGCAGCCGTTCGACCAGGCCGCGTCTGACGACGCGCTGAAGCTGCTGGGGCTGGCGAACTAGCGATGGCGGTGCTGTCGTTCCTTCCCGAGGTGCGGGACGTCCTGCGCGCGCTCGGAGATCGGGACCGGGCCGTGGTCGCCGAGAACATCGAGTCGATCGCGAAGGATCCGCGTGCCGTGGGCCATCCCTCTGGGCTCCGGTCGGCACGCTCTCTGGCATGGCAGCACGTCTGCCCGCACAGCTTCGTGGTGGTGTTCCGTTGGGCCGGGGGAGATCCGGGGGTACCCGACGACGCGATCGTGGTCGAGGGGATCGTGCCGCGGTTCTGAGGCGCTGCGCGCCCAGCGGCGTGCCGTCCTAATTTCACCGCGCGCAGCCGCACGGGCGCCTTCGGCGGAGGCCCGTGGACGACCTGCTCGACGTGGACGGCCCAGCGCTCGAGGGCCTCGCGGCGCTCCTCGAGGAAGTCGTGCTGGTTGTAGACCGCCTCCATGCCCTGGACGGCGTGGTTGAGGCAGCGCTCGGCGACCTCCCGCACGGTTGGGCCGGCTGGCTGGGCATCCTTCGCGGGCGCCGGGGCCTCCGTGCCCTCCGCGAGTCACGCGTGAAGCTCGCCCTCGACGTCGGCGAGGCGGCCTCCCTTGGCGGCATCCTTGAGGCGGCGTGATAGGTTGCGGGGCAGCCATGGGTCCCTCCGAAACAGGGCCTGCTGGTCAGGGCCTCGGGGCGGTTGGCGCCGCCTCCGAGGTCCAATCTTTCCAGCACGTTGGAGCGAAAGTGTCCCCCACGGTGTCCCCCACCATCGCAACCAACCTGACGCCCATGATGCGTCAGTACCTGGAAACCAAGGAAAAACATAAGGATTGCATCCTCTTCTTCCGTCTCGGCGACTTCTACGAGATGTTCTTCGAGGACGCGGTCACCGCCGCCGAGGCCCTGCAGATCACGCTCACGTCCCGATCCAAGGGGGACGACCGGGTGCCGATGTGCGGCGTCCCCTACCACGCCGCCCGCGGCTACGTGGCCCGGCTGCTCGAGAAGGGCTTCAAGGTCGCCATCTGCGACCAGGTGGAGGAGCCGGGGAAGTCGGCCATCGTGCGCCGGGAGGTGACCCGCGTCGTGACGCCGGGGATGGTCTTCGACGACCAGGTCCTCGAGCCGCGGGAGGCGAGCTACCTCGGCGCGGTCGCGCTGGGCGGCGGCCCGGTGGGGCTGGCGCTCCTCGACGCCTCGACGGGGCAGCTGCTCTGCGGCGAGGTGCCGGACGACGCCCGGGCGGTCGACGAGCTGCGCCGCGCCGGGGTCCGCGAGCTGCTCTTCGCCCGGAGCGCCGAGCCCGCACGCGTCCAGGCGATGGCCCGCGAGATCGGGGCGCCGGCCGCGCTGCGGGACGACGACGACTTCGCGCGGGCGTCCGAGCGGCTCCGCCGCCACCTCGCGGTCGACGCCCTCGACGGCTTCGGCGTCGAGGGGCTCTCGACCGGCCTGGCCGCCGCGGCCGCCGCGCTCGCCTACCTCACCGAGACCCAGCGCTCCAGCGCCCGCCACGTCGACCGCCTCGCCCGGCTCCAGACCGATCGCGTCCTCCTCCTCGACGAGAGCACCCGCGCGAACCTCGAGCTGGAGCGGACGCTCCGGGGGGAGAAGCGGAAGGGGACGCTCCTCGCGCTGCTCGACCGGACGGCGACGGCCCCCGGGGCGCGCCGCCTCGCGGAGTGGCTCCGCTACCCCTTGCTCGACCTCGCGCCGATCCGCGCGCGACTGGACGCGGTCGAGGAGCTGGCGGGGTCCTCGGTGAAGCGTGAGGAGCTGCTGGACCGGCTCCGGCCGGTCGCGGACGTGGAGCGGCTCCTCTCGCGGCTCGCGCTGGGGCAGGGGAACGGCCGGGACCTGCGCGCGCTCGCCGGGGGGCTCCTGGCGCTGCCGGCGCTCGCGGACCTCCTCGAGCGCAGCGAGGCGGCGCTCCTCCGCGAGGCGGGCGCGGGCCTCCGCGGGCTGGAGCCGCTCGCGGCGCTCCTCGACCGTGCCGTGGCGGAGGAGCCCCCCGCCACGTTGCGGGAGGGGGGGCTGATCCGGCGGGGCTACTCGGGGGAGCTCGACGAGATCGTCGCCATCGCCGAGGACGGGAAGGGCTGGATCGCGCGGCTCGAGGCGCGCGAGCGCGAGCGGACGGGCATCGGCTCCCTCAAGGTCCGTTTCAACAAGGTCTTCGGCTACTTCATCGAGGTCACGAAGCCCAACCTGCACCTCGTCCCCGCGGCCTACGAGCGGCGCCAGACGACGGTCGGCGGCGAGCGGTTCGTGACCCCCGAGCTGAAGGAGTTCGAGGAGAAGGTCCTGACGGCCGAGGAGCGCCGGTTCGGGCTGGAGGAGCGGCTCTTCGAGGAGCTCCGCCAGCGCGTCGTCGAGGAGGCACCCCGGATCCGCGGGGCGGCGGACGCCCTCTCGAGGGGCGACGCCCTCCTGTCGCTGGCGCGGGTCGCGGCGGAGCGGGGCTTCACGCGGCCGGACGTCGAGGACTCCGAGATCCTGGAGGTCGACGAGGGGCGCCACCCCGTGGTGGAGGCGCTGCTGCCCTCCGACTCGGGCGGCTTCGTCCCGAACGACCTGAGGGTCGCGTCGAGGGGCGGGGAGGAGGCGGCCTCGCGCGGGGCGCTCCTCGTCATCACGGGGCCGAACATGGCGGGGAAGTCGACCGTCATGCGCCAGGCGGCCCTGATCGTGCTCCTCGCGCAGATGGGGAGCTTCGTGCCGGCGCGCCGGGCGCGGGTCGGGCTGGTGGATCGGATCTTCACGCGCGTCGGCGCCTCCGACGACCTCGCCCGCGGCCGCTCCACGTTCATGGTGGAGATGACGGAGACCTCCGCCATCCTGCACAACGCCACGCGCCGCTCGCTCGTCGTCCTCGACGAGATCGGCCGGGGCACCTCGACCTTCGACGGACTCTCCATCGCCTGGGCCGTCGCGGAGCACCTCCACGACAAGGTCGGCTGCCGGACCCTCTTCGCGACGCACTACCACGAGCTGCAGGACCTCGCCCGGGAGCGCCCCGACGTCCGCAACCTCACGGTGGCGGTGAAGGAGGTCGGCGACCGGATCGTCTTCCTGCGCAAGCTCGTGCAGGGGGGCGCGTCCCGCTCCTACGGCATCGAGGTGGCGAAGCTGGCGGGCCTGCCCCCGGAGATCCTCGGCCGGGCGCGGGAGATCCTCAAGAACCTCGAGTCGCTCGAGGTCGACGACGGCGGCCACGCGACGCTGGCCCGGGGGCGGAGGCAGCGCCGTTCCCCGGCCCCCGCGGAGAGCCAGCTGGGACTCTTCGCGCCCTCCCGGGAGGACGGCGCCACGCTGCGGCTCCGGAAGGAGCTGGAGGCGCTCGACCTGGACACGCTCCGGCCGCTCGACGCACTCAACCTCGTGGCTGGGTGGAAGAAGTCGCTGGAGTAGGAGGCCCAGACAAGAAGAGGGGCCGGTCGCCCGGCCCCTCTCGCTTCACTGCACGGCTTCAGGCCGCGCGGCGCGTGCCTACTTCTTGTGGCACTCGGCGCACTTCTGCGGGCCCTTGCCCTCCTTCTTGTGGCACTCGTGGCACATCGCGTGCCCCTTCTCCTTGTCGAGGCCGGCGATCTTGCCGCCCTTGGCGTCCGCGTGGCACTGCTCGCACTTCACGCCCGGGTGCTTCGCGTGGTTGAAGGTGACGGCGCCGCTCTTGGCGGGCAGGACGACCGGCTTCGCAGGGGCGGCGGCGACGGCGGCGGTGGCGACGAAGAGAATGGCGGCAGCCGCCATCGAGAGAAGAGCCTTCATTGTGGGTGAACCTCCGGTACCTGGCGGGTCAATTCCCAGCCGTGTGGGGCCGAGAAGCTATCCCCTTTGTCGAGATCCGCCACGCGTCACGATGACGCACCCAGAGAGGATGTCCGGAGCGGGGCAAGCGAAGCGCGCGTGACCCTGCGTCAATGTGCCGCCCTCGCTCCTCGCCGCGACGGAGGGCGCGCCGGTCGGGGCGTGGAGGCGGGCGACGCACCGCAAAAAGAGAGGGGCCGGTCTCCCGGCCCCTCGGCGTCGGCCGCGATCAAGCGGCGCGTGGCGCTCTGCTGCCTACTTCTTGTGGCAGCCGTCGCACTTCGTCGGCCCCTTGGCCTCCTTCGCGTGGCAGCCCTTGCAGAGCTCGTGCGCCTTGTCCTTGTTGAAGCCCGCGATCTTGCCGGGAGCGCCCTCGTGGCAGGTCTTGCAGCCCTTCGCAGAGTGGGCCTTGTGCGGGAAGGTCACCTTGCCAGCCTTCGCGTCGAAGGTGATGGACTCGGGCGGCGTGGCAGCCGACGCGACGGTGACGAGGAGGGCGGCGAAGATGGCGGTGATCAGCTTGGTCACGTTGATGCTCCTGGATTACGGGGCGGATGAGCCCGCCCGTGGTTCTGGACGGCGCAGTCTACCCGCTATTCAAACTGCGCCGTAACAAAATGTCGCAGGGCGTGAGTGTCAGGCAAGTTGCCGTAAACACGCGATGTAACAGACGTTTGCCTACATGTCAGGACAGTCCGAGGACGGTCTCGACCAGCTTGTCGATGCCGGCGTTCACGTCGGCGATCCAGGGCCCCAGCATGTACGCCGGGGTCGAGACGACCTTCAGCCTCTCGTCCACCGCGACCTCGTCGACCTTGCGGTCGACGTGCTTCGCCCCCCAGGAGGCGATGGCCTCGGCGGCCTCCCGATCGTCGCCGATGGTGACGGTGACGCCCTCGGAGCCCAGGAGCCTCGCCGCGATGACGGGCGAGATGCAGATGAACCCCATCGGCTTCGCCGCCGTCCGGACCTCGCGGACGAGCCGCTCGACCGGCGGGATGACCTTCATCGCCTTGCCGTCCACCGCGAACGAGCAGAGGTTCTTCGCGGCGCCGAAGCCGCCGGGAAAGACGAGGGCGTCGAGATCGGCCGCGCCGACCCTCGCCATGTCGACGATCCTCCCGCGCACGATCCGCGCCGCCTCCGGGAGGACGCTTCGCCGCGCCCCGTCCACCGGCGCCCCCCTCACGTGATCGACGACGTGCATCTGATCCACGTCCGGGGCCATCGCGATGAGCTTCACCTTGCGCTTGTCGAGCGCGAGCAGCGTGCAGACCGCTTCCTGGATCTCCGCGCCGTCGAGGTATCCGCAGCCCGCGAGGACGACGCCGACGCGCTTCTGAGTCGCCATGGAGAGGCCTCCTGGAGTCGAGGGTGTCGACCGATGGTAGGGCGACGCGAACGAACTGGGCAGCCCCCGCGTGCGAAAAATGGACGCCGATATCGAAGGGCGGGAGATTGGGACCCGATGGGCCGTCTCGTCGTCCTGCTCGCGACCCTCGCGATCGTCCTCCCTGCGCCCCACGCGGCCGCCGGCGGCCACCCGTCCGTGCGCCGGAACCCCGTGAAGTCCGTGGCGAAACCCGCCAGGGCGGCGAAGGCGGCCAGGGTGGCGAAGCCCCAGGGAGTCGCGGGCGCCGCGGCGGCCATGAAGGCGCTCATGCGGGACCGCGAGCGCCGCCGGTATCGGCACAACTGGGACCGGGCGATCGAGGGGCTGCTCTCCGCCGCCCGCGGGAAGGAGAAGGCGGCGGCGTGGCTCGAGGCGGGGCGCGCGCGCTACGCCCTCTACCGCTGGTCGGCGAACGAGGCCGACCGCGACAAGGCCCTGATCCTCGCCAATCGCGCGGCGAGGCTCGGCTCTCGCGAGGGGCGCGAGCTGGCGAAGGCCATCCGCGAGGAGGCGGGCGACGAGGTCGTCGAGGTGGCGCGCCCCGCGAAGCCGGCGCACCGCGCGCCCAGGCCTGCCGCCGCCCCTTCGCCCGAACGCGCGCCCGAGCGGACGCCCACTCCCGAGGAAGAGGAGGACTCACCGCCGGACCCGACGCTCGCGGCCGCGCTCGCCGATCTGACCGCGCCGGCCGAGGTCCCGACGCTGAAGCTGGGCGACGATCGGAGCCAGGGTCCCGCCGAGGTGACCGAGGTCCGCTCCTGGGCGAGCGGCGACTACTCGCGCGTCGCCGTGTACCTCTCGCACTGGGTCGGCTGGCAGAAGCTCGAGCTCGCCGCGGAGGGGGGCCAGCCGCGCCGGCTCGCCTTCGACTTCCGGCCGGCGACGCTCACCGGGAAGGCGCTGACGCGCGCCGTGGCGGGCGGCCAGATCGACCGCGTCCGGGCGGCCCAGAACGCAGGCGACACCGTGCGGGTCGTGCTCGACCTCGCCGGCAGCGACGAGACCCGGGTGTTCGCCCTCGACGATCCGCCGCGGCTCGTCGTCGACGTGGGGGCTCGTCCGCCGCCGCCGCCCCCCGTCGCCGAGAGCGCGCCCGCCGCCTCCGACGGTGGCGGTGCGCCTGCCGCGGGGCCCCCGCCGTCGGTCCACGCCGGCCCTGCGGTCGCGGCCGCGGGCCCGGGCGCGGACGAAGAGGGACCGGTCCGTGACGAGGCGGGGCCGCGCACGGTCCGGAGGATCGTCGTGGACGCGGGGCACGGCGGACACGATCCGGGCGCGATCGGCCGGAGTGGCCTGCGGGAGAAGGACGTCACGCTCGACATCGCGCGCCGGGTGGCGAAGGAGCTGAAGGGGCAGGGGTTCGACGTCGTCCTGACGAGGGGCGACGACCGCTACCTCCAGCTCGAGGAGCGGACGGCGCTCGCCAACACGTCGCGCGGCGATCTCTTCGTCTCGATCCACGCCAACGCCACCCCGCGCCGGAACCGGGCCGGCATCGAGACCTACTTCCTCAACGTCACCGACGACCGCTACGCCGCGCGCCTCGCCGCCCGGGAGAACGGCGCCAACCTGGACGACGGGGAGTCGGACGACGTCCTGAAGCGGATCCGCGCCGACTTCGACGCCGTCACGAGCGCGGGCTCCTCGCGGCAGCTCGCGACCCTGGTCCAGCGGGAGCTCTGTCGCTCCGTGAGGAGCCGCTTCGGTGACGTCCGCGACCTCGGCGTGAAGAGCGCGCTCTTCTACGTCCTGCTCGGCGCCCAGATGCCGGCGGTCCTCGTGGAGACGGGGTTTATCTCCAACCCGGAGGAGGAGAAGCGGCTGCGCTCCCCCGAGTACCGCGGCGAGGTGGCCGGCGCCGTGGCGCGGGCGGTCCGCACCTTCGCGAAGGCGGACGAGCGCGTGGCGGCGGCGCACTGAGCGCGACCGGCGGGCCTGCCGCTATACTGCGGTGAGCATGAGCACCCCGGTCACCGCCAACGTCCTCCCCGACTTCGTCCCCTTCCAGCGCGACGAGCAGATCCAGCTCCTCGCCCCGCTCTCCGGCGACGTGAAGGCGGACTTCGCCGCCCAGCGGAAGGTCGTGGAGGCCTTCCACCGCTCCGGGGCGAGCGGTCACGCGGTCGTCCGGCTCCAGAGCTTCGCCATGGACCGGATCGTCCTCGCGGTCTGGGAGCGCTCGCTCGCCGAAGCCGAGGCGCTCGGCTGCAAGGCGACGCCCGTGTCGCTCGTGGCGCTCGGCGGGTACGGGCGCAAGGAGCTGGCACCCTGGTCCGACCTCGACATCCTCGTGCTCCACGGCGCCGGCGAGCCGAGCCCCTACGTCAAGACCGCGAGCCAGAAGCTCGTCTACGCGCTCTGGGACCTGAAGCTCGAGGTCGGCTACGGGGTCCGCGACCTGGCCGCCTGCGACGCGCTCGCCGAGGAGGATCACCCCGCGCGCACCGCGCTCCTCGACCTGCGCTACATGGCGGGCGACAAGGAGCTCTATCGCGAGCTCGAGCGGGAGGAGCTCCACGGCCTGTCGGCCGCGAAGGTCGACCGGTTCATCCAGGACAAGCTGGCCGAGATCCGCGACCGGCGCGAGCGCTTCGGCGACTCGCTCTACCTGCTGGAGCCCAACATCAAGAAGTCGGAGGGGGGGCTGCGGGATCTCCAGTCCGCGCTCTGGCTCGCCCGCGTCCGGTTCAAGGTCGGCGGCATCACCGACCTGCTCAACCGCGCGGTGCTCCCCGACCGCGAGGTCCGCGACATGCGGCGCGCCCGGGACTTCATCTGGCGGATCCGCAACGAGATGCACTACCTGGCCCGCCGCAAGACGGACCAGCTCACCTTCGACCTGCAGCCGCTCGTCGCGGAGGCGATGGGCTACCGCGACAACGACGCGTTCAGCGGCGTCGAGCAGTTCATGCGCCACTACTACGTGGCGGCGAAGACGGTGCTCGTAGGGGTCGACGCCATCGTGGATCGCTGCCTCGAGCCGCAGGACGCCACCGGCTGGAGGACGGTCCCGCCGCCCGCGGCCTCCATCGGCGCCGAGAAGCCCGTCGTGATGCTGCGCGGGAAGCCGACGCGGGAGGGGGAGCGGGCGCTCGACGGGGGGGAGTTCAAGGTCTTCCGCGGCCGCCTCACCGTCACCGGCTCGGACGTGCTGAAGCGGTCGCCCGGCGCGCTGGTCCGGCTCTTCGCCACCGCGGACCGGGAGGGGCTGGACCTGTATCCCTACGCGCGCGATCTGGCCGCCCACGTGGCGGTCGAGCTCCCCGAGAGCGCCGCGGAGGACCCGGAGGTGAGCCAGGAGCTGCTCGCCTGCTTCCAGCGGGCCGGCACGCGCGGCAGGTTCCTCACGCGGATGCACGAGCTGGGGGTGCTCCAGCGCATCGTCCCGGAGTTCGCCGCCATCACCGCGCGGCGGCAGATCGACGTCTACCACGTGTACACGGTCGACGTTCACACGCTCAACGCCGTGCGCCGGCTCTTCGCGCTCCGCTGCGGCGACGCGAAGGAGGAGCCGCTCACCGGGATCATGCAGCGGATGGAGCGGCCGCTCTCGCTCTACATCGGCACGCTCTTCCACGACGTCGGCAAGGGGAGCGGGAAGGAGCACTCGGTGCGGGGCGCGGAGATGGCCGGACCGGCGAGCGTCCGGCTCGGCCTCGACGCGGCCGACGCCGCGGACATCGAGTGGCTCGTCCTGAAGCACCTGCGCATGGCCGCCATCGCGCAGCGGCGCGATCTCTCCGACCCCGACCTGATCCACGCCTTCGCGGAGGAGGTGGGGACGATCGATCGGCTCGAGAAGCTCTACCTGCTCACGTACGCCGACATCGCGACCGTGGGCCCCGGCACCTGGACCGACTGGAAGGCCCGCCTCCTGCGCGAGCTCTTCGAGAAGACGCGCGCCGTCCTCGCGGGCGGCGAGCGCCGCCCGGAGCCGGGGATCGCGGAGGCGGCCGGCCGCGCCGAGGCGGCGAAGGCGCTCGCGGCCCAGGCCGCGCCCGCCGACATCGAGCGCTTCGTCGCGGCGATGCCGGCGAGGTACTTCCTCACCGAGACGCCCGACCGGGCGCCGGTCCACCTCCGCATGCTGCGCCGGGGGCGCGGGGGGGCGGTGGCCACCTACCTGCGCTGCAGGCCGACGCTCGGGACCTGCGAGCTGACCCTCACCGCGCCCGATCGCCCGGGGCTGCTCGCGACGATCGCCGGCGTCCTCGCCGCCCACCGGATCGACATCCAGCGGGCCGAGGTCTTCTCCACGCCGCAGGACCCCGCGCTGGACTGGCTGCAGGGGAGGGCGCTCGACGTCTTCGCCGTGCGGGGTCCCGAGGGGGGCGCGGTGGAGCGGGAGCGGTGGAAGGCGGCTCGGGCCGACCTGCAGCGCGTCCTGGCGGGTGAGGAGGCCCTCGCTGACCTCATGGGGCGCCGCCTGCGCGCCTCGACGCTGCCTTCCCGTCCGCTGCCGGCGCTCAAGACCAAGGTCGTCATCGACAACGTCAGCGCCCGCAACCACTCGGTCATCGACGTCTTCACCGCCGATCGGGTGGGGTTGCTTCACACCCTGGCGCGGACGCTCTTCGAGCTCGGCCTCACCGTGGACCTCGCCCGGATCTCGACCGAGGGCCACCGGGCGCTCGACGCCTTCTACGTGCGGACGAAGGACGGCCGCCGGCTCGAAGGCGAGGACGCGGGGAGGGTTGTGGAGGCGATCCAGCAGGCCCTCGCTCGCGGCGACTGATCCGGCGCTTCCGCTTCCGGTGCGCGGGAACGACGTCAACCACCGGTAATCACGGATGTTCATGCGAGCCATCGGCCGCTTGACACCCCCGTGATCCGCTGCGAGACTCCGCGCCGGACAAACCGGAAAAGGCCGCAATGTCGGAAAACCGAGAAGACCCGGGACGCGGGGGACGCTTCCTCACGAGCGCGGAGGTCGCGGAGATGGTGGGCGTCTCGCCCCGCACCGTCTCAAACTGGATCCGGGACGGCCACCTCAAGGCCTTCCGGACCCCCGGCGGTCATGGGCGGGTCGCCGAGGAGGACCTGAAGCACTTCCTGGACGAGCGGGGGATCCGCCCCCTCCCGGTCGCGGCCAACGGGCCGCTCGCGAGCGTCGGCGCCGCCCGGCCGCCGCGCGTCCTCTTCATCGACGACGACGAGAACCTCCTCGACATCATCCGGGAGGTGCTGGAGGCGAACGGGTTCGAGGTGCAGACTGCCCGGCACGGTTTCCTGGCGGGCTACCTGGTGGCTCACTTCCAGCCGCAGGCCATCGTGCTCGACCTCATGATGCCCGGGCTGGACGGCTTCGAGGTCCTGTCGCTGATGCGGAAGCGCCCCGAGGCGCGCGCGCTCCCCGTGATCGCCTGCACCTCCCTGCGCGGTCCCGACGCCGAGGGCCGCGCCCGGGAGGCGGGCTTCGCGGCGTACATCAAGAAGCCCCTCGACTTCCGGGCCCTCGTCTCGCTCCTGCGTGAGGTGATCGTGTGACGCCCCTCGCCAGCGAGGAGGCCCTGCTCGGCGCCCTCGACCGGGCGCTCGAGGCGGGCGCGGCTGCGGCCGCTCCGGTGGGCGTCGTCACCCTGAGGGACGCGGCCGGTGGCGACGCGGCCGTCCGGCTCGCCGCCGCGGCGATGGAGGCGCTCCCGGCGGGCGGCGTCGCGGGGCTCCTCTCGGCCGACCGGGTCGCGCTGGTGCTTCCGGGCTTCGGCGCCGCCGCCGCGCGGGACGTCGCGAGGCGGCTCGCGGAGACCCTGCCCCAGCTCCGGGTGGGCTCGGCGGCCTCGGCTCCCGACGGCGCGCCGCGGGGACCGGCGGACCTGATCGCCGAGGCCGAGAGCGTGGACGATCCGGGGCGCCACCGGATCCTGGTGGTCGAGGACGAGCCCATGCTCGCCCAGGTGATCCAGGCGTTCCTCGCCGCCTCGGGCGGCTACCACGTGGTGCTGGCCCACAGCGGCGACGAGGCGCTGGCGCTCTGCCGGCAGGTGGTCCCGGCGCTGGTCCTCGTCGATCTCGAGCTCCCCGACGTGGACGGCGCGGAGCTGCTGCGCCGGATCCGCGGGGAGGTGCGCGACGTCCCTGCCATCGCGTGCAGCGGGAAGCGTCCAGAGTCGGCGGCCGGCGCGGGGTTCACGGCCTTCTTCCGGAAGCCGTTCGACATGCGCGCCCTCGTCGCGGAGGTCGAGCGGCTGCTGAAGGCCCAGGCCCTTGGGGTTCCCTAGGGAAAGCTGGTAAGTAGCCGTCACCATGTCGCTCGCACCGATTCTGGAGATCGATCCCCTCCACCCGCAGCCGCGCGCCATCGAGCGCGCGGTCCAGCAGCTCGCGTCGGGTGGCCTCGTGGCCTTCCCGACCGACACCTATTACGGGATCGGCTGCGACCTCTTCGACAAGCGGGCCATCGAGCGCATCTACCAGCTCAAGCACCTCCCGCGGAACCACGAGCTCTCGTTCATCTGCCAGGACCTCGCCGAGGTCGCGCAGTACGCGATGGTCGACAACGCCGCGTACCGCGTCCTTCGCCGGAAGGTCCCGGGGCCGTACACCTTCATCCTCCCCGCCACCCGCGTCGTGCCCGACCTGATGCTCCGCCGGCAGAAGACGGTCGGCATCCGCGTCCCCGACGATCCGATCGCGCTGGAGATCGTCCGGAGGCTGGGCCACCCGATCGTCTCGACCTCCGCCGCGACGCCGGAAGGGGAGACCCTGATCGACGCCCACGACATCAAGGAGAAGCTCGGGCACGGACTCGAGCTGGTGCTGGACGGCGGCTACAAGCCGAACGAGCCCTCCTCGGTCGTCGACCTCTCGGGCCCGGAGCCGGTCGTCATCCGCGTGGGGAAGGGTGACGTGGGCGACCTCCTGGCTTGACGGGGCGTGCCGCCCCGCCCCATCAACAGAGCTGATGGGGGGGCCTTATCTGGACTCTCGGCCGGCCGGCGATATCGTCGCCGCCATGAACCCGCTCGAACCCGCCCTCGACCTCTTCCTCGCGTACGTGCGGGTCGAGAAGGGGCTCGCCGAGAACAGCGTCGAGGCCTACGGCCGCGACCTGCGCCGGTACGTCGAGCACCTCGCGGCCCAGGGGATCGATCGCTGGGAGCGGGTGGGGCGCCCGGAGGTCCAGGCGCACCTCGCGGAGCTCCTCCGGCTCGGGATCTCCTCGCGCTCGCAGGCGCGCGCGCTCTCGGCGATCCGTCAGCTCCACAAGCTGCTCCTGCGCGAGCGGATCGCCCCGGCGGACGCGACCGACGAGATCGGCGCGCCACGCCCCGGCCGCAAGCTGCCCCAGCCGCTCTCCCGCGCGGAGGTGGACGGCCTGCTCGCCGCCGTCGACGCGCGCAGCGCGGCCGGTTGCCGCGACCGCGCCATGATCGAGCTCCTCTACGCCACCGGCCTGCGCGTCTCCGAGCTCGTCGGGCTGCGGCTCAACGACATCGACCTCGAGGGCCGCGTCCTGCTCGCGCGCGGGAAGGGGAGCAAGGAGCGGATGGTCCCGATCGGCGCCCCGGCGGCGCTGGCGGTGAAGGGCTACCTCACCGCCGCCCGCGAGCGGCTCCTCAAGGGCCGCAGGTGCCACGAGCTCTTCGTGACGCCGCGGGGCGGCCGGATGACGCGGCAGGGCTTCGCCAAGCTGCTCGGCCGCCACGCGCGCGCCGCCGGGATCGCCCGGCGGATCTCGCCGCACAAGCTCCGGCACAGCTTCGCGACCCACCTGTTGGAGGGGGGCGCCGACCTCCGGGCGGTCCAGGCGATGCTGGGGCACGCCGATATCTCGACCACACAGGTCTACACCCACGTCGACCGCACCCACGTCCGGCGGCTCCACGAGCGGTTCCACCCCCGCGCCTGACGCCTGAAACCCCCAGTTGTGACGGAGGGATGCGGCGGGATCGCCCCCCGGCCGCCGCGCGTTGACCCCACGGGGCCACGCTGCTACAAGGCATCCTTTCCAAAGGGGTTTTCGGTGAATGGTATGGATCTGGTGGGGGCTGCGATCGGCCTCATCCCGATGATCTTGTCGCTTTCGGTCCACGAGTTCGCGCACGCCTGGAGCGCGAACAAGCTCGGCGACGACACCGCGGAGCGCCAGGGCCGGCTGACGCTCAACCCGCTCGCCCACATCGATCCGTTCGGCACCATCCTGCTCCCGCTCATCCTCGTCCTCTCCCACGTACCCGCCTTCGGCTGGGCGCGCCCGGTGCCGATCGATCCGACGCGCTTTCGTCGCGGCGTCTCGATGGGGAAGGGGATGGCGCTGACGGCGAGCGCGGGGCCCCTGTCGAACCTCGCCCTGGCGCTCCTCGGGACGCTCGCGCTCGGCGGCATCTACCGGCTCGGCCTCGGTGACGGCGGGGCGGGCGACCTGCTCAGGATGATCATCCTGCTCAACGTCGTCCTGGCGCTCTTCAACCTGATCCCGGTGCCGCCGCTCGATGGCAGCCGCGTCGTCGCCTGGGCGCTGCCCGCGCGGCTCCAGGCCGCGTGGCACGCGGTCGAGCGCTTCGCCCCCATCCTCCTCATCCTCATCCTGATGTTCGGCAGCCGGCTCATCAGCGGCCCGGTCTACGCCGTCGTCAACCTGCTGAATCGGCTCCTGAACGCCATCATCTGAGACCCCCAATGAGCAACGCCCGTCCCATCGTCGTCTCCGGCATGCGCCCCACGGGGCGCCTCCACCTCGGCCACCTGCACGGCGCGCTGGCGAACTGGGTGAGGCTCCAGGAGGAGAACGACTGCTTCTACTTCAGCGCCGACTGGCACGCGCTGACGACCAACTACGAGCACACCGAGGGGATGAAGCAGGCCGAGCGGGAGATGTTCGTCGACTTCATCGCGGCGGGGATCGATCCCCAGCGCTCGACCCTCTTCATGCAGAGCCAGGTGAAGGAGCACGCCGAGCTCTTCCTGCTGCTCGGCATGATCACCCCGCTCGGGTGGCTCGAGCGCTGCCCCTCCTACAAGGAGATGCGGGAGAACCTCACCGACCGAGACCTCTCCCTGTATGGCTTCCTCGGCTACCCGGTCCTGATGACCGCCGACATCATCCTGTACAAGGCGACGGCCGTCCCCGTCGGCGCGGACCAGCTCGCCCACCTCGAGCTGACCCGCGAGATCGCGCGGAAGTTCAACTTCCACTACGGCAACGTCTTCCCCGAGCCCAAGGCGCTGCTGACCGAGGCGGCCAAGGTCGTCGGCACCGACGGCCGCAAGATGTCGAAGAGCTACGGCAACTCCATCGACATCGGCGAGCCGGGCGACGTGACGAGCAAGAAGATCATGGGCGCGGTGACCGACCCGGCCCGCAAGCGCCGCCAGGATCCGGGGAACCCGGAGGTCTGCGGGATCTTCTACCTGCACAAGATCTACAGCACCCCGGAGACGATCGGCTGGGTCGACCGGGAGTGCCGCGTCGCCGGGATCGGCTGCGTGGACTGCAAGAAGAAGCTCCTCGAGCGCCTCCTGCCCGAGCAGGAGCAGATGCGCGAGCGGCGCGAGCGGCTGCTCGCGCGGCCCCAGGAGGTCGAGGAGCTGGTGCAGCTCGGCAACGCGAAGGCCCGCGCGGTCGCGCAGCGGACCATGGAAGGCGTCCGCGCGGCGATGAAGCTCTAGCCGCACCCGGGCGGCAGCTGGATGGTCGAGCGTGGTGACGAGACGGCCCGCGAGGCCGATGGCGCTGCCCCGGACGGCCAGGTGCCGGCAGGGCCGTTCCGCGTCGCGCTGCCACCGCTCCGCCAGGGGGAGCCGCCCTTCGAGGGGCCGCTCGACCTGCTCCTCCACCTCGTGAAGGAGCACGAGGTCGACGTCTTCGACATCCCGATCGCGCGGATCACCGAGAGCTACCTGGCGACGCTCGAGGCGCTCCGCGAGCTCGACATCGACCTCGCCGGCGAGTTCCTCGGGATGGCGGCCCACCTGATGCTCCTCAAGTCGCGGCTCCTGCTGCCGCGCACCGAGGTGGCCGAGGACGCGCCCACGCCGGAGGACGAGGGGGTCGACCCCCGCGCGGAGCTGGTCCGGCGGCTGCTCGAGTACCAGAAGTACAAGGCCTCGGCCGAGGAGCTGGCGGGGCGCGACATCCTCGATCGGACCGTCTTCGTCCGGCGCGTCCGCCCCGAGCGGCCCGCCGCGCCGGAGGGGCCGGAGGGGCTCGCCGACGTCTCCGTCTTCAAGCTGATCGAGGCGCTCGACCGCGCGCTCGCGAGCGCGTCCCCGGAGAAGGTGCACGAGGTCGTCACCGACCGGCTCACGATCAACGACGCCATCAGCCGCGTCGCCGAGGTGCTGCGACTCCAGCGGCGCGCGACGTTCGAGGAGCTGCTCTCCGGCGCCCCCGAGCGGCGCAACACCAAGGCGGACGTCATCGCGACGTTCCTCGCGCTCCTCGAGATGACCAAGCTGAAGCTCATCCGCATCTACCAGGCGTCCATCGACGAGGCCGGCCCCGGCGGCGAGATCCTCGTGGAGGCGCGCGACACGCTCGGCGACGAAGTGCCGGCCGGCGAACCGGAGGACTACCGATGAGCGACGAGCCGAAGGGCCCCGAGGCCGAGCCGCAGGCGGGCGCCGCCCCGGCCGTCTCCGAGGAGGAGCTCCGCTCGCTGCAGCAGGCGGAGGAGGCGAAGGGCGACCCCGACCTCGACGACGTCGAGACCGCCCAGATCGACGTCGCGGACGAGCGGGAGGAGCCGTTCGACAAGCTCCAGGCGCAGGCGCGCCGCCTGTCGCCGGAGCGGATCCGGACCCTCGTCGAGACGCTCCTCTTCGTCGCGGAGCGACCGCTCTCCGTGGAGGATCTCCGGCAGGCGACCGGCGTCGACGAGGAGCGGCTGGCGAAGGCCCTCGACCAGCTCACCGGCCACTACCGCGAGGGGATCTGCGGCATCGTCCTGCACGAGGTCGCCGGGGGCTGGCAGCTCCGGACCTCGCCCCTCAACGCCGACGCCGCCCGCAGGTTCCTGCGGATCAAGCCGCAGCGGCTCACCCGCGCGGCCCTCGAGACGCTCGCGATCATCGCCTACCGCCAGCCGGTCACGCGGCCCGAGATCGAGGAGATCCGGGCCGTCGACTGCGGCGCGGTGGTGAAGGCGCTCCTCGAGCGGAAGCTCATCAAGATCCTCGGGAAGAAGGAGGAGCCGGGTCGCCCCATCCTCTACGGGACCACCCGCGCGTTCCTGGAGTTCTTCGCCCTGAAGGACCTGGCTTCCCTCCCGACGCTGCGCGAGTTCCACGAGCTCTCCCGCGAGAGCCGCGAGATCGTCGAGAAGGAGGCGCCGCCGCCGCCGAACGTGCAGGGGCTCGTCGAGGAGCTCACCGACCCGGCGCTGCAGGCGGCGCTCGAGGCGTCGCGCGCCCAGAGCGACGCGGCGCTCGACGAGCTCGAGAAGGCGATGGAGGCGGCGGAGGAGAAGGGGCGCGCCGCCTCGGAGGCGCTGGAGAGCGCCCGGAAGCCGGCGGAGCCGGACGACGGGGCGGAGGACTGACCGTGGCGCTCGAACGTCTCCAGAAGTTCCTCGCCGCCTCCGGCGTGACCTCGCGCCGGCGCGCCGAGGAGCTGATCGTCGCCGGGCGCGTGGTCGTCAACGGCAAGGTCGTCCGCGAGCTCGGCAGCAAGGTCGATCCGAAGGTCGACCTCGTCGTCGTCGACGGCAAGCCGATCCTGCGGAACGAGGCGCGCGCCTACTACCTGCTCTACAAGCCGTCGGGCTGCGTGACGACCGCCTCGGATCCCCAGGGGCGCCCCACCGCCTTCGACTACCTGCGCGGCGTACCCGAGCGCGTCTTCCCCGTCGGCCGCCTCGACTACGACGCCGAGGGGGCGCTCCTCTTCACCGACGACGGCGAGCTCGCCAACCGCCTCGCCCACCCGCGCTTCGGCCACGCGCGCACCTACCTCGCGAAGGTGCGGGGCGAGCCGGCCGAGGCGGCGCTCGCCCGCCTGGTGGCAGGGGTCCGGCTCGAGGACGGCCCGGCGAAGGCGCTCGAGGCGGCGGTCCACGAGAAGACCGAGAAGAACACCTGGATCCGCATCGTGGTGGGGGAGGGCAGGTTCCACCTCGTGAAGCGGCTCTGTGAGGCGGTCGGCCTCCAGATCCAGCGGCTCTACCGGCCGGAGTTCGGCGGCGTCACCGTCGATGGGCTGCGCGCCGGGCAGCACCGGCCCCTCACGCCGGTCGAGGTGAAGGCGATGAAGGCGCTCGTCGGGCTCGCTCCCGCGGCGAAGGAGGCCCCGCGGCGCCCCCCGGCGGACCTCCCCCGGGCGGCGCGGCGGCACGGCCACGGCCCTCCGACGGCCGACGCGGACGGCGAGCTGAGCCCCCGGCCGGCGCGCGCCGCCGTCGCGGAGGACGATGGCCCGGCGCCGCTCCGCGAGGAGGCCCCCCGACGCGGGGAGCGGACGGCTCCGCCGGCCCGCGGCGCGTCCCGGCCGCCGTCACGGGCGTCGGCGGTCCGTGAGGACGAGCGCCCCCGCGCGCCCCGTGGGAGCCCGCGCAGGCGCCCCCGAGACCGGAAGTAGGGATGAGCGGACGGCGGTCCATCGGCGCGGTCCTGCTCCTCCTCGGCGCTGCGCTCGCGGCGTGCCGGGGCAGCGTGGACTCGCCTTCCCCCGACCGCCGGGCCGCCGCGGTCCGGCGGCTCGCCAGGGAGCCGGGGGACGGTCCGGTCCCCGCGCTGCTCGTCGCGCAGCGGGATCCGAGCGCGCTCGTCCGACGGGCCGCCGCCGAGGCGCTCGCCGAGCGCCGCGGCCCCCACGCCGCGGAGGCGCTCGGCGCGATGCTGGGGGACGTGGACGCCGGGGTGGCGGAGGCCGCCGCCTCGGGGCTCGCGCACCTCGGCGACCTCGACGCCTCCCGCGGGGCGCTGGTCGACGCGTACGCGATCGCCTCGCCGGCGGGGAGAGAGGCCATCGCCGGGGCGCTCGCGGTGCTGGGGGTCTCGCTCCGGGACGCGATCGAGGCCGAGGCGCGGTGGCGCTGGGCGAGGAACGTCGGCGCGCTCGCGGCGGGCTCGCCGGAGGCCCGGGCCGGCGCCGCCGAGGAGCTCGGGGAGAGCGGCCGCAGCGAGGCGGTGGCGCGGCTGCGCGAGCTCCTCGCGCGGCCGGACGAGGACCCCCGGGTCGTCGTCGCGATCTACCGGGCGCTGGGCGAGGCGGGCGACGCGTCGGTGCTCCCGCTCCTCGAGGCGGAGCTGGTGAAGGGCGACCCCGACGCCGCCCAGGCGGCGGCGAGCGCGCTCGGCCGGCTCGGCGATCCGGCCGCGACGCCCGCGCTGGCGCGCATGGCGGCGGCCGGCGCCGGGGCACCGAACCGGGCCGCGCTCGAGGCGCTGGCGTCGCTGCCCGCCGCGCCGGAGGTCTCGCAGGCGCTCTGCGGCGTCGCGCAGCGCTCGACCACACCGTCCATGGCCGCGCGCGCGGCGCGCGCCGCCTGGGGGCGCAACGCCGACTGTCCCGCCGCCTCGCTCGCGGGGAGGGCTGCGCGGGCCGACCCCGCCGCGCTCGTCGCCCTCATCGAGCTCCACCCGGAGCCGGCCGTCCTCGCTCCGCTCGCCGGCCGGCTGATGGCCCTCCTCTCGAGCGCGAGCTCGTCGAGCGACCTGCGCTGCCGGGTGGCCGACGCGCTCGGCCAGCTCGGGTGGGGTCCGGCGGCCGCCCCGATCGAGCAGAGGGCGAGGGCGATCCTGGAGCGGTTCGTCGTGGCGCGGAGGGCGTGGATCCCCGGCCGCTTCCGGGGCGATCCGGCGCCGCTGCCGACGGACCCCCAGGCGCGCTTCGCGGCCCTGCGGACGCGTCCCGCCCTCGTGCCGCCCCGGGACGCGGACGCGGCGCCGTCGGTCCCCGAGTGGATCGACCCCACCACGGAGGACGATCGCGAGGAGCTCGGCACCCTGTTGACCGCCCTCGGGCGGCTCCAGGCCTCCTCCGCCCGCGCCTTGCTGTCGGCGGCCATCCAGGACCCATCCACCCCCATCCGCGCCGGGGCCGTCGAGGGGATGGGGTACCTCGGCGGGGACCCAGCGCCCGAGCTGGTGGCCGCGCTCACGGATCGATCGGAACGGGTCCGGCTCGCTGCGCTCCGGGGCTTGCCGCGCTACGGCCCTGCCGCCGTCCCGCCCCTCGCCGCGGCCGCGCGCTCCGCGCAGAGCCACGAGCGCCAGTGGAGCGAGGCGCTGGCACGGGCGCTCGGCGCGACGGGAGCTCCCGACGCCCTGGTCCCGCTCACGATCCTGCTCGACGGGCCCGCTCCCGGCGCCGCTGCGACCGCGATCGCGGCCGTCGGCGTCGCCGCGGGCGCGGAGCCGCTGCTCGCGCACCTGTCCAGGAAGGATGCACCCGGACGGGTAGAGACGCTGGACGCGCTCGCCCAGCTTGCGTCGCCCAGGGCGGGGCCAGCGATCGCGGACGAGCTGCTCTCGGAGAACCCTGACGTCCGGATCGCCGCCGCACGCGCCATCGGGAAGCTCAAGTACGAGCCGGGATCGCGGCGCCTCGAGGCGCTGCGCGTCGACTATGACGGGCGCGTACGGCGCGCCACGATCGAGGCCCTCGCGCGCCTCCCCAGCGGGCGCCCGCGATCTCCTTGAAGGGGATCGGGCCGGGTCATCGTGGTAAGCAGGAGCGATGGCCGATCTCCGCAAGCTCAAGGACAAGGCCGCCGAGCTGTCCGCGAAGGGCAAGCTCGACAAGGCGGCCTCCCTGTACCGCGAAGTCGTCGAGGCGGATCCGAAGGACCTGACGTCCCGCCAGAAGCTGGCGGAGGCCCTGCGCCGCGCCGGCGAGATCCCCGAGGCGATCGAGGAGTACAAGCTCGTCGCCGATCGGTTCGCGCGGGACGGCCTGCTCATCAAGGCGATCGCCATCTGCAAGACGATCCTCGAGCTCGACCCGCAGCACGTCGAGACCCAGGGGGCGCTCGCCGAGCTCTACGCGCGCCGCCAGGCGAGCGACGCCGCGCGGCCCCCGGTCCGCCAGACCCTGATGATGGCGGCGGCGCAGGCCCCGTCACCGCCCTCCGCGGCGCCGCCTCCGCTGCCCCGACCCGCGGGCGAGCCCTCGGTCGTGATCCGGCTCTCTCCGCCGGCCGCGCCGCCTCGCGCCACGGGGAGCTTCCGGGCGATCATCCCTCCGCCGCCTCCCGCGGTCGACCCGGACGCCGGGCCGCCGGCGGCGATCGATCCCTTCGCCGCGCCGCCCGCGCCTCCGCCGCTCGACCCCTGGATCCCTCCGGAGGCCCCCGCGGACGAGGCCGTCACCCTCGGCGGCAACGAGGTGTCCGACTCCGGGGCGGCGTGCGTCACCGCGCTCTCGCAGATCGTCGACGCGGCCGAGCTGGCCGTCCAGGACGGCATCGGGGAGGAGCTGGTCCTGGACGTGGACGTGGACGAGCCGCTCCCGGCGCCGGAGTCGGCGGCGGAGATCGGGATCGTTCCAGAGCC
>DATIVK010000162.1:0-2876 GCA_035465955.1 Anaeromyxobacteraceae bacterium
CTCACGATCTCCACGAAGAGCTACTACCCCTTCGCCGTCGCCGCGGTGCTCGCGGCGCTGGCGGTCCGCATGCGGCGCGAGGGGACCCCCAGGGCGCACGTCGCCTACGTCGCGAGCGCGCTCCTCATCCTTCCGGCAGCCGTCTACCTCCTCACCTACCTCCCGTGGCTCTCGAACGGGCGCACCGCCGGCGAGTTCTTCCAGATGAAGGTGGACGCGTTCCGGGAGCTGCAGTCGCAGACCGAGGACTCCTACGTCCACGCCGACTACCTGGTGCTCGGCGGCAGGCCGTGGGAGTGGTTCGTCCGGCCGAGCATGCTGATGTACTGGTCGGAGGTGCACGGGGAGACCGGCCGGTTCCTGATGGAGATCCACGATCCCCCGGTGCACGTCCTCGTCCTGCCGGTCTTCGCCTACGGCGTGATCGCCGGAATCCGACGCCGCTCCTGGCAGCTGCTCGTCGCGCCCGCGATCTTCCTCGCGACCTACGGGCTCATCATGGCCGTGCGGCGTCCCATGTTCAGCTACGGGGTCGTCACCCTGGTGCCGTTCGCCATGCTGATGCTGGCGTCCTTCGCAGACGCCCTGCTCGCGAAGGCCGCGGAGCCGCGCCGCTGGGCCGCGCTCGCGCTGACCGGCATCCTCGGTTGGGGGCTCTACCTGTTCCCCCTCACCGCGGGGCGGGAGGTGCCGACGGCGCTCTACGCGCCGATCGTCTCCCACGTCGCCGTCCCCCCCTCCGAGCCGGGGCAGCCGTCGGAGACCCGGCTCCAGTGATCTCGCCTCGCGCCGCGACCGTGCGGTCGTTGCTCATCCTGGCGGCCTTCGCCGCCGTCGTCGTCCTGTGCGTGACCGCGGGGCCCGCCCACCGGCGCTACGCCGGCCCGCCCGAGTTCCGATCCGTCCCGAGCCACCTCGACGCCTACCGGACGTGGGTGGCGGAGGGGGTCAAGGGGCGGATCCTCTTCCTCTTCGACCGCCGGGCCTTCGTCGCTCAGGACGGCGAGGTGCCCGCCGAGGAGAACTACCTCGACCTGGCGCTGCGCCACGGGATCGTGCGGCGCGTCTATCACATCGTCCCGGCGAGCGGCTGGTCCGAGGTGCAGGAGCACCTCCGCGCCGACGAACGCTTCCACTTCGGGGACGGGGCGTTCGTGTTCCCCATGGAGGAGGGGCGACTCGTCGTGACCACGCTCGACCGGGTGCCCCACCTTCACGAGCGGGCCCTGGCCATCGTGAACGCCAGCTCCTGGACGGGCGCGGAGCTCGAGCAGGTGGGGGCCCTGCTTCGCGAGCGCACGGTCGACTCGGACCTGGTGCAGGTGCTCTCCCCCAACGGCTTCGTCTTCCCCGCCGGCGGCTAGCGCGACGCGGCGCGGGCACTCCGAGTGAGGCGCCTGGGACTCGGACCCAGAACCACCGGCTTAAAAGGCCGATGCTCTACCATTGAGCTAGCGCCTCGGTGCCCGGGCGGACCCGTGCGGGCGAGAATCTACCGATTTTTCCGCAGAGCGCCAGACCGGCGGAGCGGGTTCCTGATCGGGACGCGCGCGCCGCCTCCGGCGCCTCGCGGCGCTACGGGGCCGTCTCCGGCTCGACGATCCCGGTCGGCGCGAGCTGGAGCTCGTCCCCCTCCACGCGGCCCAGCAGCCGCAGGAGGCCGTCGAGCACGGTCACGGGGTGGGGCGGGCAGCCGGGGATGAAGAGGTCCACGGCGGCTCCCGGGACGACCGACCCGACGCCGTCGTGGCACACGGGGCTCCCCTTGAACGGCCCGCCGGAGCAGGCGCATGCGCCCACGGCGATGAGGAGCCTGGGGGCGGGCGTCGCCTCCCAGGTCTCGACGAGCGCCGAGCGCATGTTCTCGGTCACCGGGCCCGTGACGACGACGCCGTCGGCGTGGCGCGGGGAGGCGACGAACTGGATGCCGAAGCGCGACAGGTCGAATTGGATGTTCCCGGCGGCGTTCAGCTCGGCCTCGCAGCCGCCGCAGCCACCGGCCGACACCTGCCGAAGCTTGAGCGACCGGCCGAAGAGCCGCTTCATCTTCGCGTCGAGCGCGGCCGCGAGCTGCGGCGCGTCGCCGGACACCGTCAGCTCCTCGCGGCGGCGGACGGAGAGCCGGTAGTCGCGCGTGAAGACGATCGCCCGGTCGGTGCAGGCCTCCTCGCAGCGGCCGCAGAAGACGCAGGCGCCGGTGTCGAGCGCGACGCGGCCGGGCGCCGGCCGCGTGATGGCCTCCGTAGGGCAGACCTCCTCGCACTCGCGACACCCCTCGCGGCAGCGCTGCGGCTGGATCGCAGGCCGTCCACGGAAGCGCTCGGGGAAGCGCGCCGGCCCCTCGGGGTAGGCGATGGTCTGGCGGCCGAACCGCAGGCGCGTGCGAAGGATGCCGCTCATCTGCCCGTCCCCCTCATAGATCGTGCCCGCTGTAGGAGAGGTTGAAGCTCTTGTTGCAGAGCGGGAAGTCGGAGATCTGGCCGCCCCGCATGGCGACCTGCAGCCCCATCCAGTCGTGGAACGAGGGGTCGACGATCTCGTAGCGCGTGAACCGGCCGTCGGCGCCGGTGACCACCGCGTGACAGATCTCGCCGCGCCACCCCTCGACGAGCGAGACGGTCATCCGGCCCGATGCGGGCGGCCCGACCTCGACGCGGACGGGGCCGGGGGGGAGGGTGCTCAGCGCGCCGACGACGAAGAGCGCCGAGTGGCGCGCCTCCTCGAAGCGGACCCAAGCGCGCGCGTGGACGTCGCCGTCCTCTCCGACCACGACCGGGATGGGCCGCGCGTCGTACGGCGGGAAGGGGTGGGACCGGCGGGCGTCGACGCCGAGGCCGCTCGCGCGCGCCGCGGGGCCGACCATGCCGAGCCGCGCC
>DATIVK010000163.1:0-16527 GCA_035465955.1 Anaeromyxobacteraceae bacterium
TCGCCGCGGCCGAGGTCGACGCCCAGTCGTTCGTCTGCAACGGCGCCGCCGGCGCGACCGGGGCCACCGGCTCCACGGGGGCGACGGGCGCCACGGGCCTCTCCTCGCTCGTGAACCTCGTCCCCGAGCCAGCCGGCGCCCACTGCACGGGCGGCGGCGTGAAGATCGAGGCCGGGATCGACGACGACGCCGACAAGGTGCTCGAGGTGGCGGAGGTGGACTCGACCCAGTACGTCTGCGACGCGGCTTCGCAGGCCATTCCGGCGGTGACCCCGCTCCCCATCGTCCTCGCCGGCAATGCGGCCACCGTCACCGGCGCCATCGAGAGCGGAGACGTCCTGCTCGTCGACGGCCGCCGCGCCGACGCCTACTCGGTCACGGCCACCTCGCGCGCCCTGCTCACGGCGACGGCCTCGGGCGTCGAGATCTTCGCCTTCACCAACGGCTGCCTCTCCATCCCCGATCCGTCCGACTGGGGCGCCTGCTACGTCGGCCCGTCCACGGCGGCGCCGTGGCTCGATCCCGGCACGTACGTGCTGCTCATCGTCGGGGTGCCCGGGAACCTCTGGTCCTCGACGCCATACTCGATGAGCGTCGCCCTCTCCGTGGCCGGCGCCGGCGCGGCCGGCATCCCCGACCCGGGCTTCGGCGTCGCGGGCATCGCGTGCGTGCAGGTCCCTGCGCTCGACGCGACCGCCGCGCACGGGGCCGTCCGGCCCGACGGCGGCATCGTCCTCACCGGCGCCGCGTCGAAGGGCGCGCCGGGCGCCGACGACGCCAGCGTCCTCGCCCTGCTCCTCGCGGGCGGCGCTCCCGACCCGGCGCTCCCCGGCGGCCTCCGATTGGAGACGGTGCCGCCGTGGGCCGCGAACGACGTGTCCCTCCAGCCCGACGGCAGGATCGTCGAGGTCGGCACGCTGGCCGGCACCCACACCGCCGGCGTCCGCCGCTCCCTGCCGAACGGCCTGCCGGACACGACCTTCGGCACGTCGGGGACGGGCACCGTCTCGCTCGACGCGCCCGGCTTCCCGATGGCCGACGGGTTCGGCGTCGCGCCCCTCGCCGACGGCAGGATCCTGGTCTCGGGGTCGGCCAACGACGGGATCCGGATGCGCCCGTTCGTGGCGAGGCTCCTGCCCAGCGGGGCGATCGACACGTCCTTCGGCTCGGGCGGCTTCGCCTTCCTCGGCATCCCCGAACCGCTCGGGATGGCGCTCGCCATCGCCCCTCGACCCGACGGCTCGATCGTCCTCGGCGTCAGCGGCTTCGACGCGTCGGGGACGATCGTCACGGCCTACGCGGCGCGCCTCCTCCCGAGCGGCCAGCCGGACGCCTCCTTCGGTGCAGCGGGGCCCGGCCTCGCCGCCGCGGGGCTCGGCAGCGTCGCGGAGGCGCGCGTCGACGCGGCCGGGCGCGTGCTGCTGGCGGGGGTCGACGCGGGCCCCTCCGGCGCCGGCCCGTTCCGCTCCCTCGTGGTTCGCCTGAGCCCCAACGGCGCGCTCGACGGCACGTTCGGGCTGGGTGGCCGGGCGCAGGTGGATCTGACCGCCTGGTTCCCGCCCACCAACACCGCGGCGGGGATCTCGAGCCAGATGGGCTGGGTGGCGTTCACGCTCGGTGAGCGGATCGGCGTCGCGGGAACCGTCACGCAGGCCGGCGTCACGCGGGGCACGATCGTCCAGCTCACCGAGGCGGGCGCCGTCGACGCCGCGTTCGGGACGGGCGGGCAGGTGACCGTCGCCGACATGAGCCCGTCGGACCTGGTCGTCGGCCCGAGCGGCGAGCTGGTCATCCCGATGGACCGCCGGGTCCCGGGGGCCACGACGCCCACCCCGCAGCTCTGCGCGCTGCGGCTGCGCTGAGGAGACGAGGGAGGCTCCGGGGCGGGCGCCGGTCACGGGCCCGCCCCGGACGTCTCAGTAGTCGTACCCCCGCTCCTCGTGATCCACGAGGTCGAGGCCGGTGACCTGCTGCTCGTCGTCGGCGCGCAGGCCGAGGAGCCGGTCGGAGAGCAGGAGCAGCCCCCAGGTCGCGAGCGCCGACCAGGCGGCGGTCACGGCGCAGGCGAGGAGCTGGACCCCGAGCTGGCGCGCGATCCCGACCGGCTCGGTGCCGCCGAGCGCCGCCGAGGCGAAGGCCCCGGTGAGGATGGAGCCGACGATTCCGCCGACGCCGTGGACGCCGAAGGCGTCGAGCGAGTCGTCGTAGCCGAAGCGGCGCTTCATGGCGGTGGCGCTGAAGAAGCAGACGACGCCGGCGATCGCGCCGATGGCCATGGCCCCGCCGGGCCCGACGTAGCCGGAGGCGGGGGTCACCGTCGCGAGCCCCGCCACGGCGCCGGTGATGATGCCGAGGACGCTCGCGCGGCCGTGGCGCCAGCGCTCGACGACGCTCCAGGCGAGGGCGGCCGTGGCCGCGGAGATCTGCGTGGCGGCGAGCGTCATGCCGGCGGCGCCGTTCGCCCCGAGGGCGCTCCCCGCGTTGAAGCCGAACCAGCCGACCCAGAGCATCCCCGCCCCGACGACGGAGAGGGTGAGGCTGTGGGGGAGCATGGGGACCTTCGGGAAGCCGCGGCGCGGCCCGACGTAGAGGGCGGCGACGAGGCCGGCGATCCCCGCGGTGACGTGGACGACGATGCCGCCCGCGTAGTCGAGGGCCCCGAGCCGCTGCAGCCAGCCGCCGCCCCACATCCAGTGGGTGACCGGCACGTAGACGACGAGGCACCAGAGGGCCGAGAAGAGGAGCATCGCGCCGAAGCGGACGCGCTCCGCGAAGGCGCCGATGATGAGCGCCGGCGTGATGATCGCGAAGGTGAGCTGGAACATCGCGAAGACGATCTCCGGGATGGTCCCGGTGAGCGACGTCCGCGTGACGCCGGCGAGGAAGGCCTTGCCGAGGCCGCCGAGGAGCGCGCCGCCCGGGGCGAAGGCGAGCGTGTAGCCGACGGCGAACCAGATCACCGTCACGACCGAGGCGATCGAGAAGCACTGCATGAGGACCGAGAGCACGTTCTTCGTCCGCACCAGGCCGCCGTAGAAGAGGGCGAGCCCCGGGAGCGTCATGAAGAGGACGAGCCCCGTCGAGGTGAGGATCCAGGCCGTGTTGCCGGTGTCGAGGGTCGGCGTCATTTCGTGCACCACTCCTGCTCGGGAAGGGGGCGCAGCATAGCGATCACCGGCCAATCCGCGTGCACTTTCGACCAATATCCCGAGCAATTTCGCAGCGCTGCACGCCAAACGGGCGGGCATTGAGCCGGGCGCGGGCAATCCGCGCGCCGGACGGGCAGCCGGACTGACCGGATCGGGCGCACGGTGACCGGGAGGTGGGCGAGCGGGCAGGCAGGTGGGAGTGATCCCCGCCCCTCCCATCGACTAGACTCCCGCGCCGATGCCCCTCCCCCAGCTCGAGATGACCCGGCCCGCCCTCCTCCTCCTGCTGGCCCTCTCCGCCTGCGCGACCGTCCGTCCGCCCGCCCCCGCGCCCTCCGCGACGACGGCCGCCGGGGGTGCCCCGGCGGCGCGGCCCCCCGAGATCGTCTACGAGCCGGAGGTGATCGCCCCCGCCCAGGTCGACCTCGAGCTGACGGACAAGAACGACGAGGAGCTCTTCGCCATCGGCAGCGCCGCCTACGGCGCCGGCGACTTCCGCCGGGCGGCGGCCGCCTTCGCGCGGATCGCGGACGTCCACCCCCAGTCGAGCCACGCCGCGACCGCCGTCTTCGACGCCGGCCTCTCCTACCAGAAGCTCGAGGAGTGGCGGCTCGCCCTCGAGCGCTTCCGCGCCTTCGCGAAGGGGTTCGACGGGCCCGACGCCGTCGACGCCGAGTTCCGGATCGCGCAGTGCCTCTACCACCTCGACGAGCTCGACGACGCGCGGGCGCTGCTGAGGACGCTCGCCGACCGGCCGGGGCTCGAGCCGGAGCTGCGGATCCGGGCCCTCGCCGAGCGCGGCGTCGTCGAGCTGGAGGCCGGGAAGGGCGAGGAGGCGGAGCGGACGCTGCAGCTCGCGCTCCAGGCCTGGCGGGAGGGGAGCGAGCGGGAGTCGCTCGACGAGTGGCACGCGGCGCAGGCGCAGTTCTACCTCGGCGAGGTCTACCGCGAGTGGTTCCGAGCCATCCCGCTCGTGCCGAAGGGGGCCGACGAGGCGGAGCTGGCGCAGGCGCTCGAGAACAAGGCGCAGATGCTCCTGACGGCGCAGGGGCACTACATCCGCGCCATCCGGATGCAGAACGAGCAGTGGGCGGTCGCCGCCGGCTTCCGCTGCGGCGAGCTCTACGACGAGCTGCGCCGGCAGATGCTCGAGGCGCCCCTGCCGCCCGGCCTCTCCGACGAGGAGGCGGCGGCCTACCGCGACATCCTCCACCAGCGGCTCCGCATCCTCGCCGAGAAGGCGATCGTCGCCTACGAGCAGACGCTGGCGCTCGCCGCCCGCGCCCGCGTGGACGACAACCGCTTCCTCGAGCCGACCCGCAAGGCGCTCGACGAGATGCGCGCGGTCCTCGCGGACAAGAAGACCGCGGCGCGCTGAACGGCGTCACCCCCTCGGGCGATAGCCCAGGGGGCGTCCCGTGATCGGGGGCGTGACTCCCGGCCGGCGCGGTGGTCTTCTGCGCCCGTGGCGCCGGGGGGACAGAGCATGAAGGAAGCGCGCGCGGAGCGCCTGCCGCCGGCCGGCCCGTCCGCGATCGACTTCCGGCGGCTGGCCGAGTCCTCGCCGACCCCCTTCGCGGTCCACGACGCGCGCGGCGTCTTCGTCTGGGCCAACGCGGCGGCGGCGGCCCTCGTGGGCGCGCCGAGCGCCGAGGCCCTCGCGGGCAGGAACATGCTCGACTTCGTCGTCCCGGAGCTGCGGGAGACGGTGCTCGCGCGCGCGGCGGCGCTCCCGGTCGCCGGTCCGTCAGCGGTCTTCGAGGACACCTTCGTCCGGCTGGACGGCACGCACGTGGAGGTCGAGACCTCCGGGACGCCCCTCGGCGATGGGCTGACGCTGGTGGCGGTCCGGGACGTCTCGCGGCGGGTCCGCTCGGAGCGGGAGACGCGGACGGCGGTCTCCAGGCTCCGGGAGCTCTTCGAGCTCTCCACGGAGGCGATCGGCCTCGCCCGCGACGGCGTCCACGTGATGGTCACCCCCGCCCACGCGCGGCTCTTCGGCTACGACCGCCCCGAGCAGCTCATCGGCGTCCCCGTGCTCGACCTGATCGCCCCCGAGGACCGGCCGTGGTTCCTCGAGCGGCGCGCGCGGGCCGGGGACCCGTCCGCGTCCGAGACGATCCTCACCCGCGGCCTGAGGCGGGACGGCGCGACGTTCGACCTGGAGGTGCGCCCGTCGACCTTCCGCGAGGCCGGCGGCGAGGTCGCGATGGCGCTCCTGCGCAACGTGACCGAAGAGCGCCGGAGCGAGCGCAAGCTGCGGGAGAGCGAGCGCCGCTTCCGCGAGCTCTTCGATCTCGTCCCCGTGAGCCTCTGGGAAGCCGACAACTCCGGCGTCCGCGCCGTCGTCGAGCGGCTGCGCGCCGAGGGCGTGACGGACCTGCGCGCACACCTCGCCGCCCACCCCGAGGTCGCCGCCGAGATGCTGTCGCGCGCCCGGGTGATCGACGTCAACGCCACCGGCTGCGCCATGGTCGGCGCATCCTCTCGGGAGGAGCTCCTCGGCCGCCTCGACGAGGTCTTCGTCCCGGAGTCCCGCCGCGCCTACATGGAGCTCGCGCTCCAGCTCGCCGAGGGGAAGCGGACGGTCCGCTTCGAGGCCTGGAGCGGCACGCTCGGCGGCGAGCGCCGGTGGATCGAGACGACGGCGTCGGTGGTGCCCGGCTGCGAGGAGACCTGGGCGCGCGTCCTCTTCGCCAACGCGGACGCCACCGAACGGCTCCGCTCCCAGGGGAGGCTCGCGGCCATCTTCGACGGCGCGGCGGAGCCGATGGCCTTCACGGTGGAGGGGCGCTTCGAGCGGGTGAACGCCGCCTTCGCGCGCCAGTTCGGCTTCGATCGCCCGGAGGAGGCCATCGGCCACTCCGTCGGCGAGCTGGTGGTCCCCGGCGAGCTCGAGAAGCTGCGGGCGCGCCACCGCCAGCGGCTCGGCGGCGAGCCGCCGCCCGACCGCTACACCACGCGCGGGCGGCGCCGGGACGGCTCCGAGTTCGACGTCGAGGTGAAGACCGCCGGGCTCCGCGAGGGCGACCGGGTCGCCACCATCTCGATCATGCGGGACGTGACCGAGCAGCTCGCCTACGAGCGGCGGCTCGCCGAGAGCGAGCGGCGCTTCCGCGACCTCTTCGAGTTCGTCCCGGTGAGCCTGTTCGAGATCGACGCCAGCGGGATCCGGGCCGCCCTCGACGGGCTGCGGGCCCAGGGGTTCACCGACCTGCGCGCCGCGACGGCCGCGCGCCCCGACCTGACCGCCGCGCTCATGAAGGTGTTCAAGGTGGTCGCGGTGAACGCCGCGGGGCGCGCCCTGGTCGGCGCGGACTCGCTGGAGACGCTCGAGGGGGGGCGCGAGCGGATCTACCCGCCGGAGAGCCACGAGCGGTACCGGGAGGTGATCCTCCAGCTCGCCGAGGGGCGCGCCGGGGTCCGCGCCGAGGGCTGGAGCGGCACCGTCTCGGGGGAGCGGCGCTGGATCGAGACGCGCGCGGGGGTCATCCCCGGCCACGAGGCGGACTGGCGCCGCCTCCTCTTCGCCAGCGCCGACATGACCGAGCGCCGCCGCGCCGAGGAGGAGCGGGCGGCGATGCAGGAGCGGCTGCGGCTGTCGGAGAAGCTCGAGGCGGTCGGCCGGCTCGCCGGGGGGATCGCCCACGACTTCAACAACATCCTCTCCGGGATCCTCGGCTACACCGAGCTCTCGCTCCTCTCCCTGGAGCGCGGCTCCGACCTCCACGACCACCAGCAACGGATCCGGGAGGCGACGCTCCGCGCCCGGGACCTCGTCCGCCAGATCCTCGCCTTCAGCCGCCGGGACTCCGCCAACCGGCGCGTCGTCGACGTCCCGACGGTCGTCGCGGAGGCGCTGACGCTGATGCGCACGGGGGTCCCCTCCACCGTCACGCTGGAGACCCGGATCGACCCCGCGGCCGGGACGACCCTCGCCGACCCGACCCAGCTTCACCAGATCGTCCTGAACCTCGCCTCGAACGCCCGGGACGCGGTGAGCGCGTACGGCCACATCGAGGTCGCGGTCGAGCCGGTCGAGCTCCACGGGGAGATCCCCGGGCTGCCGTCGGGCCACTACGTCCGGCTCCGCGTGCGGGACGACGGCGCGGGGATGGACGCCCCGACCCGCGCGCGCCTCTTCGAGCCGTACATGACGACCAAGGCGCACGCCGGCGGCCACGGGCTCGGGCTCGCCGTGGTCCACGGGATCGTCGCGGCGTCCGGGGGGGCGATCCAGGTCGAGTCGGCCCCCGGCGAGGGCAGCACGTTCGACGTCTACCTGCCGCGGAGCCAGCTCCCCGCCGCCGCGTCCTCGACGCAGGCGCGACAGGAGCCGGCACGCGGCGAGCGCATCCTCGTGGTGGACGACGAGCCCCTGGTGCGCAACGCCCACCGGAGGCTTCTGGAGTCGCTCGGCTACCGGGTCGACGTGGCGAGCGACGGCGTCCAGGCGCTCGAGCTCGTCAGCCGGTCGCCCGGCGCCTTCGACCTCGTCCTCACGGACCAGACCATGCCGCGCCTCTCCGGCGCCGATCTCGCCCGGGAGCTGCTCCGGCGCCGCCCCGGCGCGCGCGTGATCCTCTGCACCGGCTACAGCGACCGGGTCGACGAGGAGCGCGCCCGCGCGATCGGCCTCCGCGCCCTGCTCGCGAAGCCGATCGATCGCGAGACCCTCGCGGCCGCCGTGCGGCGGGCGCTCGAGGGGTAGGGAGCGGCTCACCCCAGCGGGCGGATCGGCTCCACCTGCGCGCGCAGCTTCTCGGGGTCGATGGCCGGGAGCCGGCAGACGCCCTGCTCGCAGACGTAGGCCGTCGTCCTGCCGCCCGCCGCCCGCTTCTCGCGCGCGAAGAGGGCGAGCGCGCCGAGCGCGCCGAGCGCAGGGCCCTCCGGCGCCCCCGCGAGCGCCCGGCTCGGCAGGAAGGTCTCGCGCAGCACCTTCAGGAAGGGCTCCGGCGCGGCCTCCCCCTCGGGCCAGACCACCACCACCTCGCGCACGGCGTCGGTCGAGAAGTCGACGGCGAGCAGCATCTCGGGGAGCGCGGCGGGGAACGTCGTCAGGGTGTGGGCGTGGGCGCGGAGCGCCCCGTCCGCGATCCTGCGCCAGCGCTCGTCCACGGTGAAGGCCGCGAGCCGCAGCGCGTTGAGCGCCGCCACCGAGGCGCCGGACGGCTCGGCGCCGTCCCGGGTGGGCTTCTCGCGCGCGAGGAGCGGCTCGCCGTCCGCGGCGGTGACGAACCAGCCCCCGCCCTCCCGATCCGCGAAGAGCGCCTCGGTCGCCTCGGCGATCCGGATCGCCGCCTCCAGCCAGCGCGGTTCGAAGGTCGCCTCGTACAGGTCGAGGAGCCCCTGCGCGACGAAGGCGTGGTCGGACAGGAAGCCCCCGACCGGCGAGCCCCGCCCCGCCGTGAACGCCCGGAGCAGCCTCCCGTCGCGCTGGAGGGCCGAGAGGACGAAGCGCGCCGTCCGCTCCGCCGCCTCGATCCAGCGCGGCTCGCCGAGCACCCGGCCGCCGACGGCGAGCGCCGACAGGGCGAGGCCGTTCCACGCGGCGATCCGCTTCTCGTCCCGCCGCGGCGCGGCGCGCCGGGCGCGGGCCGCCAGCAGGCGCGCGCGGTCGCCGGCGAGCGCCTCCCACTCCGCCTCGTCCGGGCGCGGCACGTGGAGCACGTTCTCGTCCTGGAAGTTCCCCGCCTCCGTGACGCCGTAGAAGGCCTCGAAGCGCGCCGCGCCGGCCCCCAGGACGCGCCGGATCTCGTCGGGGGTCCAGACGAAGTAGCGTCCCTCCTCCCCCTCCGAGTCGGCGTCGGTCGCCGAGTAGAAGCCGCCGTCCGGTGCCTCCAGCTCGCGCAGCAGGTAGTCGAGCGTGGTCCGCACCACGCGCGCGAGGTCGCGGCGGCGCGTCACCTGCCACGCCTCGGCGTAGGCGACGGCCAGGAGCGCGTTGTCGTACAGCATCTTCTCGAAGTGGGGCACGAGCCAGCGCTCGTCGGTCGAGTAGCGATGGAAGCCGCCCCCGAGCTGGTCGTGGATGCCGCCCGCCGCCATCGCCTCCAGCGTCCGGACGGCCATCTCCAGGGCCCTCGGCTCCCGCTTGCGCCGCTGGTACCGGAGCAGCGCGCGGATGGGGAAGCTCGACGGGAACTTGGGGGCGCCGACCAGCCCGCCGTGGCGCGCGTCGAACGCGTCGGCGGCCGCGCGGAACGCTGCCTCCAGCACCTCGGCGCCGGGGGAGTGCTCCGCGCGCCCGGCCCCGCTCCCGAGGGCGAGGCGGACGGCGTCGGCCAGCCGGAGCGCCACCGACTCGACGCGCCCGGGCGTCTTCTCCCAGGCCTCCGCGACGTCCCGGAGCACGGAGAGGAACCCGCGGAGCGCGCCGCGCTCCCCGTCGCGAGGCGGGAAGTAGGTGCCGGCGAGGAAGGGGCGCCGGTCGTGGTCGAGCCAGACGCTCATCGGCCACCCTCCGGCGCCGGTGAGGGCCTGCGTCGCCGCCATGTAGATCGCGTCGACGTCCGGCCGCTCCTCGCGGTCCACCTTGATGGCGACGAACCGCTCGTTGAGCACGGCCGCGATCTCGGGGTCCTCGAAGGACTCCTCCGCCATCACGTGGCACCAGTGGCAGCTCGAGTAGCCGACCGAGAGGAAGACCGGGCGCCCGGTCCGCCTCGCCACGTCGAAGGCCTCGTCCCCCCAGGGGTACCAGTCGACCGGGTTGTGGGCGTGCTGCTGGAGGTACGGGCTGCTCTCGCGGGCGAGCCGGTTGGGCGGACGCGGCGCGGCGGATCCTGTCTGGGCCATGGGCACCCCCCATTACCTTCCGGGCCGTGGGGCGAGGCGCCACGGCCCAGAGGGGGGCAGGCTCGAACGTGACGCCGTCGCCTACTTCATCTTCTCCAGCACCGAGGCGTCGAGCAGGTTGTGGCAGAGGCTGCAGTCCTGGGTGATCGCCTTGCCGTCCTGGGAGACGTGCTCGTCGTCGTGGCAGCGCCAGCAGCCGGGGGCCTGGTCGTGGCCGAGGAAGGACGGGTAGGTCCCCCACCCGATCTTCATCTCGGGCCAGACGTGGGTGGTGTAGCCGTCGATGAGGGCGTCGACCGCCTGGCCGATCGCCGCGGCCTTCTGCCTCGCGATCTCGGGGTAGCTCGCGGCGTAGAACGACTGGAGCGCCCCGCGGATCCCGGCCCGCGCCGCCTCGTGCGACGGGTACTCCGCCTTGACCGCCTTCAGCCCCTCGCGCCGGATGAACGGCAGCGAGCGATCGATCTTCCCCGTCTCCAGCGCGCCGTCGACCACGGTCTCCGCCGGCTTGAACTGGTGGGTGGGGCGGTTGTGGCAGTCGATGCAGTCCATCGTGCGCCAGCCGTCGCCGCTCGGCTTCGCCCCCTTCTTCGCATAGGTGCGCGTCACGCCGCCCGGGAGCCTCGCCTCCACGACGCCGATCTCCTGCCGCTTCTCGTCCGCCTGGTAGCGGATCTGGACGCCGGGCATCACGTGCCAGTGGATCCCCTGGCCGCGCTCCGGCGTGCCGCCGCCGACCTTGAGGACGATCACCTGCTTCTCCTCGGTGTTGGCCTCGTCGTCCTTGAAGGCGCTCCGGACGAGGAACTTGTCGCCCGTGAACTTGTCGGGCCAGTGGCACTCCTCGCAGGTCTCGCGCGCCGGGCGGAGGTTGTGGACCGGCGTGGGGATGGGCTTCGGGTAGAGGCCGAGGTTGACGGAGATGAGCTGCCAGGAGCCCGAGAGCTTCGACTTCACGAACCAGCTGGCGCCCCGGCCGATGTGGCACTCGACGCAGCGCACGCGGGCGTGGGGCGAGGCCTTGTAGGCCGTGTACTCCGGATCCATCACCGAGTGGCACGAGCCGCAGAACTCGGGGGAGTCCATCACCTCGAGCCCCTTGTAGCTGGCGATGCCGATGACCACGAGGTTGACGACCGTGAGGCCGACGAACCAGATGAACCGCCGCCGGTGGTGCTCGTCGTTCAGGTCGATCTTCCAGAGCGGCGGCTCCACGCCTCCGGAGGCGGCGATCCGGAGCAGCCGGCGCCGCTCCAGCCAGAGGCCGAGCGGGATCATCAGGAGCCCGCCGACGAAGATCGCCGGGAAGACGGAGTAGGCGACGACGCCGATGTACGGCCCGCCCTCGTAGCCCGCGAGCCCGGCGACGAAGAGCGAGAGGATCAGGATCGACGAGACCGTCGCGATGATCGCGCCGAGGAATCCAACCGGATGCCGGGTCCAGGGAAGACGCGGAGCGACCATTTCACTCTCCTGGCGCTGCCTACCCCTTTCGGGGGCGGCAAAAGTGCGCACGTACCTTAGCCGTACAGCAGCGCGGGCCGATGCCGCAAGGGACCCGCCGTCCAGAAGAGTTAATGACCGCTTGCACGCGCGGCAACTGCGCGAAACAACTCAGGGAGCGTTCGAGGAGGCGCGTTCGCGGAGGGCCGCCTCGTGGCTCGCGAGCCGCCGGTCGGACGTCCCGATGTGGTTGGCGAGCGCCGAGCGCAGGTCGATCGCCGCCGCCACCGCCGCCGCGCCGTCCTCGGCGTCCACGAGCGAGACCAGCTCGTCCAGCCGGCCGACGAGCGCGTCGTGCTCGCGGCGGTGCGCGAGCCGATCGGGGTAGGCGCCCGCCATCATCCGCTCCTCCTCGGTGGCGAAGTGCGCGGCGCTGCTGTCGCGCAGGTGATCCGCGAGGCGGTGGGCGAGCCAGGGCCGCCCCTCCTCCATCGCGTCGATGAGCGAGCTCACGAGCCGCATCTGCAGGTGGTGATCGTTGTCCAGATCACCGTCGCCGACCTCGAGCCAGTCGCTCCACGCATGTCCTTCGATCATGGCGCCTCCTCCGCCGCGCGACGCCACGGCGCAGCCCTACCCCTGCTGGGACCGCACCGCGAGCGCAAGCCCCTCGCGGGAGCCAGCGGCCGCTTGATCGCGGCCGCGTGCGCGCCCATTAAGCACCCATGGCCTCCACCGTGACCGACCCGCTCGAAATCCACGCCGCGTTCCGCTCTTCGACGGGCGAGGAGGGGCGGCTCGTCTCGCTCCCCGCCCTCGAGCGGAAGGGGTTCGGGCGGATCTCACGCCTGCCGCTCTCGCTCCGGATCGTCCTCGAGTCGGTCGCCCGCCACGCCGATGGGCGCCGGATCACCGCCGACGACGTGCGGACGCTCGCCTCGTGGCAGCCGCGCGCGGCGCGGACGCGTGAGGTCCCGTTCGTCGTCGCGCGCGTCCTGCTCCAGGACTTCACGGGCGTCCCGCTGATCGCCGACCTCGCGGCGATGCGCTCCGCGATGGCGCGGCTGGGGAAGGACTCCCGGCGCGTCGAGCCGCGCGTCCCCGTCGACCTGGTCGTGGACCACTCGGTCCAGGTCGACGCGTTCGCCGACGTCGGCGCGCTCCAGCGCAACCTCGATCTCGAGCTCGATCGCAACGGCCCGCGCTACGAGTTCCTGAAGTGGGGGACGCAGGCCTTCTCGAGGCTGCGGATCGTGCCGCCCGGGATCGGCATCTGCCACCAGGTGAACCTCGAGCACCTCGCGACGGGGATCCTCGACGACGGCGGCCTCCGCTACCCCGACACGCTCGTCGGCACCGACTCGCACACGCCGATGATCAACGGGCTCGGGATCCTCGGCTGGGGCGTCGGCGGGATCGAGGCCGAGGCCGCGATGCTCGGCCAGCCGGTCTACTTCCTCCTGCCCGACGTCGTCGGCGTCCACCTGCGGGGGGCGCTGCGCGAGGGGGTCACGGCGACCGATCTCGTCCTGACGGTGACCGAGCTCCTCCGCCGCGCGAAGGTGGTCGGCAAGTTCGTCGAGTTCTTCGGCGAGGGGGCCGCCAGCCTGCCGGTCGCCGAGCGCGCCACCCTCTCGAACATGGCCCCCGAGTACGGCGCCACCGTCGGCTTCTTCCCGACCGACGCGCGCTCGCTGGAGTACCTCGCGCAGACCGGCCGCCCCGCCGGCCTCGTCGCCGACGTGGAGGCGTACTACCGCGCGCAGGGGATGTTCGGGATCCCGCGCGCCGGCGACGTCGACTACAGCGAGGTCGTCGAGCTCGACCTCGCGGCGGTGCAGCCGAGCGTGGCGGGGCCGCGCCGCCCCCAGGATCGGATCGAGCTCCCCCGCCTCAAGGCGGCCTTTCGCGAGCTGCTGCAGCGGAAGGACGCGAGCGGGTTCGGGAAGGACGCCGCCGAGATCGGGCGCGCGTTCCGCTGGCAGCCGGATCCGTCCTCGCGGCCGGCGCCGGGCGCGCCGCGGAACCCGGGGCTCGCGGACGCCGACGTGGCGCTCTCGCACGGCGACGTCCTCATCGCCGCGATCACCTCCTGCACCAACACCTCCAACCCGTCGGTCATGCTCGCGGCGGGGCTGCTCGCGAAGAAGGCGGTCGAGCGCGGCCTGCGGGCCCGGCCCGCGGTGAAGACCTCGCTCGCGCCCGGCTCGCGCGTCGTCTCGCGGTACCTCGAGGAGACCGGGCTGCAGCGCTACCTCGACGCGCTCGGCTTCCAGGTCGTCGGCTTCGGCTGCACGACCTGCATCGGCAACTCGGGGCCGCTCGACGACCGGATCGAGGCGGTCCTGGCGGCGAACGACGTCGTGGGCGCCTCGGTCCTCTCGGGGAACCGGAACTTCGAGGCGCGCATCCACCCGAGCGTGAAGGCCAACTTCCTGATGAGCCCGCCGCTCGTCGTCGCGTTCGCGCTCGCCGGCCGGGTCGACGTCGACCTCGAGACCGAGCCGCTCGGCCTGGGCGGCGACGGGCGGCCGGTCTTCCTGCGGGACGTCTGGCCGACCTTCGCCGAGGTCGAGGCCCTCCGCGGCGCCGCCACGGCGCCAGAGACCTACCGGCGCAACTACGCCTCCTTCGATCGCATCCCGCGCTGGAACGCCATGCCGGTCCGCGGCGGCGACGTGTTCGAGTGGGACGCGCGCTCCACGTTCATCCAGGAGCCGCCGTGGCTCGCCGGGTTCCGGGCCGAGCCGCCGCCGCCGCGCGACGTGAAGGGCGCCCGGGCGCTCGCGCTCTTCGGCGACTCCGTCACGACCGACCACATCAGCCCCGCGGGCAACATCCGCGCCTCCTCCCCCGCCGGGCTCTACCTCCAGTCGCTCGGCGTCCGGCCGGAGGACTTCAACAGCTACGGGTCCCGCCGCGGCAACCACCACGTCATGGTGCGGGGCACCTTCGCCAACGTGCGCATCCGGAATCTCATGCTCCCCGGCGTCGAGGGCGGCGTCACGGTGCACCAGCCGAGCGGCCGCCGGCTGACCATCTACGACGCCTCCCTCGAGTACGCCCGGACGTCGACGCCGCTCGCCATCCTCGCGGGGCTCGAGTACGGCTCGGGCAGCTCGCGCGACTGGGCCGCGAAGGGGCCCGCGCTCCTCGGGGTCCGCTTCGTCGTCGCCCGGTCCTTCGAGCGCATCCACCGCTCCAACCTGGTCGGGATGGGGATCCTGCCGTGCCAGCTCCCGGAGGGCGCGAGCGTCCAGTCCCTCGGCCTCGACGGGAGCGAGGAGTACGACCTGCTCGGCGTCGAGGAGGGGCTCTCGCCGCGCAAGGCGCTGCGGCTCGTCGTCCGGCGCGCGGGCGGCGAGGTCACGGAGGTCCCGGTGACGCTCCGGATCGACACGCCGGTGGAGGTGGAGCAGTACCGCGCGGGAGGGATCATCCCCTGGGTGATGCGGTCGCTGCTCGAGGAGTGATCCCGTCCCCTCCCCCCACCGGGGGAAGGCAACGTGGGGGGGGCGATCCGATCAGGGCCGGCTGAAGAGGAACGACCGATCGAGCTTCAGCCACGGCTTGAACGTCGCCGCCGAGAAGTCGTTGGCGCCGGACGGCATCTTCGCCTCGTCGTAGATCACGCCCGTCGCGCCCGGGGAGAGGGGGCGCTTCAGCACGACCTCGGGGGCGCTCGCCCACGCCCTGCCGTAGAGGGCGCCCTCGGCGTCGAGGACCTCCCAATCCAGCGACACGTAACCGCCGGGCGCGGTGGCGTAGGTCCCGAGGAGCTTCGAGCCCCCGCCCACCTCGTCGATGGTCCAGAGCTGGTCGGCGCCGGTCCCGTCGTCGTGGAGCGCTACGCGGAAGCCGACCTCGACCCCGGGCTGGTTCACGGTCCGGTAGGCGAGCGCCGTCCACGCCGTCGGCAACCCGGTGACGTCCGTCGCGCCCCCGCCCGCGGCGAGGATCCGGAGCGCGCCGCCGGCCGACCTCACGAGCAGGCGGTCGGCCGCGCTCCAGGCGTAGGCCGCGAGGACGCCGGTCGCCCGGGCGGTCCCCGCGGCGCCGTAGAAGGACCACGTCCCGGCCCCCGGACAGCCGTAGAGGATCTCTCCGGTCCCGGCCTGCATCACCCAGCGGTCCCAGGTCTTCGGGCACCGCGTCGCGTCGATCGCGACGGCGTCGTTGGCCGAGGGCGAGAGCGGGTAGGCCCAGGGGGAGGCCGGGGCGGTCCAGCCCTCGTCGCGGTTCATGCGTCGGAGCGTGTCCCCCGCCGGGTCACCGACGTGGCGGTAGACCAGCGCGCCCGTCGCGGGGTCGAGGAAGCCGCGGTAGACGACGTCGCCCGTCGCGGCGTCGCGGAGCCCCGCGCCCGCGCCGCCGGCGCCGGCGTCGAACCCCACCTCGACCTTCGCCGGGGCCGTCACGCGCGCTGCGGCGGCGCGATCGTCCCGCCCCTCGGCGAGCGTCCCCCAGGCGATCACGTCGTCGCTCGCCGCCGGGCTCCAGAGACAGGTCTGGGTCGGGAGGTCGCAGCCGGACATCCACGCCGGGCAGTCGGTGGCGGCGTAGCAGCGCCCGGGCAGGAGCGAGCAAGCGTGCGTCGCGTCGCACACCTCGAGGGCGGCGCACGCCGCGCCGACCTCGGGGCAGCGGTCCGGGAGGAGGGTGCAGGTGTGCTCGGCGTCGCAGCCCTCCCACGAGGCGCAGTCGGCCGCGAGGCGGCAGCGCCCCGCGCGCGGCTCGCAGAGCCCGCTCGCGGCGCAGGCCGCCCAGTCGCTGCAGTCCCGATCGTCCCGGCAGGCCGCGCAGACGCCGTCCAGGCAGTCGAGCCCCGCCGCGCACTCCTCCCGCGCGGAGCAGCGGCCCGCCGGATCGAGCTTGCACGCGCCGAGCGCGGCGGCGAGCGCGAGCAGCAGCAGGGCGCGGGCCGCCATCAGAACGACCCCGCCACCGCCACGCCGGCGCCACCGGCCGGAGCCGTCGCGCGGAGCGTCAGGCCGCCGACGGTGGCGACGCCGCCCGCGACGAAGAGGAGGTTGGCGACGGCCTCGTAGCGGTCCACCCGATCGTAGAGCCGCGCGTCCTCGGGCCTGAGCGCCCCCCGATCGAAGCGATCCTGCAGCGCGTCGGCGAGCCGCATGCC
>DATIVK010000164.1:0-24907 GCA_035465955.1 Anaeromyxobacteraceae bacterium
CGGCGGCGAGGGCGCTCGCGGACCTCGCGCGGGCGGCGCGCGAGGCCCCCGGGAGCTCGCGGCGTCCCCCGAGCGTCGGCCCCGTGCCCCTCGCCGCGCTGGAGGCGGCGCTCGGGGACCCCGAGCCGGCGGTCCAGGCGAGCGCCGCGGAGGCGCTGGGCGCGAGCGGTCGGGCGGAGTACGCCCCCGCGCTGGCGGCGCGCGTGGCCGACGCGCGCGCGGCGCCGGTCGTGGTCCTGGCCGCGCTGCGCGGCCTCGGGACGCTCGGCGCCGCCACGGCCGCCGCCGTGGCGGGGGCGCTTCGCCACGAGGACACCGAGGTCGCCAAGGAGGCGGTCGCCGCCGCGGGCCGGATCGGAGGCGACGAGGGGGCGGCGCTGCTGGGGGAGGCGGCCCGCAGCGAGCGGTGGGACGTCCGCCACGCGGTGGCGCGCGCGATCGCCGAGCGGGGGGACGCGTCGCTCCTCCCGATGGCGCGTGCGCTCGCCGCCTCCGACGGCGATCCGCTGGTGGCCCGGGCGTTCGCCGCCGCCGCCGACGCGCTGGCGCGCCGGGGATAGGGGCCGGATGTTCCCGCTCGAGCCCAGCGGCCCCCGGCTCTCCGAGGACGAGTTCCGGCTCCTCCGTGAGGTGATCCAGCGCCACTGCGGCATCTACTTCCGGGACGACCTCCTCTACCTGCTCGAGCGGAGGCTGGCGCCGCGCCTCGAGGTGCTCGGCCTCTCCGACTTCGCGTCCTATCACCGCCACCTCCTCTTCGACCCGCGGCGGCAGGAGGAGCTCGAGGCGGTGGTGGACGTCCTCACGACCAACGAGACCTACTTCTGGCGGGAGCCGATCCAGCTCCGCGCCTTCGAGCGGGAGCTGGTGCCGCTGCTGGCCGGGGGGCCGTGCTCCGCGGAGCGGCGGCTGCGGATCCTCTCGGCGGGCTGCTCGACGGGGGAGGAGGCGTACACCCTCGCCACGATCCTCCGGGACTCCGGCCGGTTCGCGGGCTGGCAGGTCGAGGTGATCGGCGTGGACATCGCGCGCCGGGTGGTCGACGCGGCGCGGGCGGGCGCCTACCGCGACCACGCCTTCCGGGCCCCCGACTCGGAGCGGATGCGGCGCTGGTTCAGGTTCCGGGGCGGACGCTGGGTCGTCGACGACGAGATCCGCCGGATGGTCCGGTTCGAGCAGGCCAACCTCGTCGACCCGCGCGGCCTCGCCGGGCTCGGGCGCATGGACGTCGTCTTCTGCCGGAACGTCATGATCTACTTCGACATGCCCGCCCGGCAGCGAGTCCTGCGCGGGTTCCACCGCGCGCTGCGCGAAGGCGGGTTCCTCCTGCTGGGCCACGCGGAGTCGCTCCTGAGCGCGACCGCCGACTTCGAGCTCTTCCACCTCCAGGACGAGCTCGTCTACAGGAAGCCGAGGGCCGCCACGGGCGGCGCCGAGGACGAGGACGAGGACGAGGTGACGGCGTGATCGATCATAGGGGACGGGTGCTCCGGGTGCTCATCGTCGACGACTCGGCGACCTCGCGCGTGGTGCTCACGCGGATGGTGACCGGGTCGGGGAAGGCGCAGGTCGTCGGCGAGGCGGCCAACGGCGAGGAGGGGCTCGTGCTCGCCGACGCCCATCGGCCCGACGTGGTCATCCTCGACCTCGAGATGCCGCGCATGGACGGCTTCACCTTCCTGCGCCTGCTCATGGCGCGGCGGCCGACGCCGGTGATCGTCGTCTCGTCCAACGCGCAGAAGGCGGACGTCTTCAAGGCGCTCGAGCTCGGGGCGCTGGACTTCGTCGCGAAGCCGGAGCGCGACACCCTCGACTCGATCCGCGCGGAGCTGATGGACAAGTGCAACCTGGTCCGGGCGCTGCGGCTCGAGAACCTCGAGCCGCGGCGGATGGTCGAGCGGGAGCCCCGGCAGCTGGGGGACCCCATCGAGCCGAGCCGGATCGCCGTCATCGCGGCCTCCACCGGCGGTCCGCAGGCGATCCAGCTGCTGCTCGAGGCGGTCCCGGGGGATCTCGACCTGGGGATCCTGATCGCCCAGCACATGCCCGAGCGGTTCACCCGCGCCTTCGCGGAGCGGCTCGGGCGCACCTCGCGCTTCAACACGCGCGAGGCGGAGGGGGGCGACGTCGTCGCGGCGGGGCGCGTGCTGGTGGCGCCCGGCGGCCGCAACCTCGAGGTCGCCCGCGGGGCCGACGGCGTGCTGCGGGCCGTGGTCGTCGAGCCCGGGGTCGCCGCGCCCCGAGAGGCGAGGTACGTCCCGAGCGCCGATCGGCTGCTGACGTCCGCCGCCCGGACGCTCGGGCCGCGCGTCTGCGCGGTGGTGCTGACCGGGATGGGGCGCGATGGGCAGGCGGGCGCGAAGGCGGTGCGGGACGCCGGCGGGCTCGTCCTCGCGGAGTCGGCCGAGTCGGCGGTCGTCCCCGGCATGCCGGAGGCGGCCATCGGCGCCGGCGCGGTGCACGAGGTGCTGCCGCTCGCGGGGCTCGCCCGGCGGCTCACCCGCTTCGGACGGGAGCCCCGGAGATGAGCCCGCGCCTCGCCCTCGTCGTCGACGACAGCCCCACCATGCGCCGGCAGCTCGCGGCGGCGCTCCAGCGCGTGCCGGGGCTCAGCCCGGTCGAGGCCTCCGACGGCGCCGACGCGTGGCGGAAGCTGTCGGCCGGCACCTTCGACATCCTGCTCACCGACGTCAACATGCCCACCCTCGACGGGCTGAAGCTCATCTCCCTCGTGAGGACCGGCGGCGCGCACCAGCGGATCCCCGTGGTCGTCGTCACGACCGAGGGGGCCGACGCGGACCGGCGCCGGGCGCTCGAGCTCGGCGCGAACGCCTACCTCGTGAAGCCGGTGATGGCCGACCAGGTGGTGGGGGCGGTGACCCGGCTCCTGGGGATCACGGCGTGATCCGCTCGGTCATCCGCGCGAACGGGATCGTCTCCCGCACGTGGTGGAGGCCGCAGATCCAGGCGACGCAGCGCTCGACGCCCATGCCGAAGCCGGCGTGGGGGACGCTCCCGTAGCGGCGCAGGTCGAGGAACCACTCGAACGCCTCCTTCGGGAGCCGGTGCTCGTCGAGGGCCGCCTCCAGCTTCGCGAGGTCGTCCTCGCGCTGCCCGCCGCCGATGATCTCGCCGTAGCCCTCGGGGGCGAGGACGTCGCAGCCGAGGGCGACGCGCGGGTCGGCAGGGTCCCGCTTGAAGTAGAAGGCCTTCATCGCGGCGGGGTAGCGGTGGACCATCACCGGGCGGTCGAACTGGCTCGCGACGATCGTCTCCTCGTCGCCCCCGATGTCCGATCCCCATTCAAACGGGGGGACACTCGCTCCGCCTCCGCGGAGCTCGCGCCCCCCTGTACCCCCCGCGCGCTCCGGGGCAGCCTCCGCCCGCTGCCCCTGCGCTCGCACGCGCTGGATGATCTCGACCGCCTCCGAGTAGGTGATCCGCGGGAACGGCGCCTTCACGTTCTCCAGCTTCGAGACGTCGCGCTCCAGCACCTCCGCGAGCTCGCGCCGGTGCTTCGCGAGGGCCGCCTGCACCACGTAGGAGACGAACTGCTCCATCAGCTCCATGTCGCCGTCGAGATCCATGTACGCGACCTCGGGCTCCACCATCCAGAACTCGGTCAGGTGTCGGCGCGTCTTGCTCTTCTCGGCGCGGAAGGTCGGGCCGAAGCAGTAGACCTTCCCGAGCGCCATCGCCGCGGCCTCCATGTAGAGCTGGCCGGACTGCGTCAGGTAGGCCTTGCCGAGGTCGAAGTAGGGGACCTCGAAGAGCGTGGAGGTCCCCTCGCAGGCCGCGGGGGTGAAGATCGGCGCGTCGACGAGGGTGAAGCCGCGCTCGTCGAAGAAGTCGCGGATCGCCTTCTCCACGGTGTGGCGCACGCGCAGGATCGCCTGCTGGCGCTGCGAGCGGAGCCAGAGGTGGCGCTGCTCCATGAGGAACGCGACGCCGTGCTCCTTGTGGCCGATGGGGAACTCGCGCGAGGGGCGGGCGACGACGTCGATCCCCGAGACGTCGAGCTCGAAGCCGAGCGGCGAGCGCTCGTCCCTCTTCACCGTGCCCGTGACGCGGAGCGCGGTCTCCTGGGGCAGGTGGTCCGCCTCCAGGAAGACCTCCGGCGCCACGTTGCCCTTGAACACGACGCACTGGATCGTGCCGGTGCCGTCGCGGACCTGGAGGAAGTGGAGCTTCCCCTTGGACGAGCGGTGGTGGAGCCAGCCGTGGAGGGTGACGGCCTTCCCCTCGTGGCGGGCGATCTCGGCGACGTAGACGGGTGGGAACACGCGCGCTCCGGTGTGGGGTCGGACGGCAGAAGCCTACCCGGAGCGCGCCCTCTAGTCGCGGAAGATGCCGCGGTCGGTCACGACGACGCGGTCGCCCACCTGGAACGGCGGGTAGCCCTGGAAGGTGAAGACCTGGCGCGCGCCGTCGTCGTAGACGACGAAGACCTCGTAGTAGCGCCGCTCGCCGCTCCCCGAGCTGGCGGCGGCGCCGAAGAGGGCGCCGAGGATGGCGCCGCCGGCCCGGCCGGTCAGCACACCGCCGACCAGGGCGCCGGCGACCGCGCCGCCGGCAGGGTTGCCGACCTGCCGGTCCACGGTCTCGCGGATGGTCTCGACCCGGCCTCTCCGCTCGTAGCCGTTCCCCTCGCGGTACCCGCTCTCGCCCCACGTGCGAGTCGTCGAGTAGCCGGTGTAGCAGCCCCCTGCTGCGAGGAGCAGGGCGGAGGCGGCGGCGACGGCGGTGATTCGACTGACTCTCATGGTGGTCCTCCGTTCGTGCCCCGGCGCCTGCGCGCCGCAGGCGGTTCCATCCCGGAAGGGATGCATACGCCGATCCAGCCGTGAAAGCGCGCATTCTCCGTGACTTCACGGGCACGTCCCGGGGGAAGCCGGGCCGCGCTCGCCGTCCGGCCGCCCCACGGTGTTGTCCCCCGGATACCCCCGGGGCGCGCCCTGGACGCCAGTTTGCGGCTCGGGGACCCCCGTGCGAGGCTCGAAGGCGATGGTCTCCGTACAGTTGAGGGTGATCTACGGCGACACCGACCAGATGGGTGTCGTCTACTACGCGAACTACCTCCGCTACTTCGAGGCGGCCCGGAACGAGTTCATCCGGGCGAAGGGGCTGCGCTACCGCGACTTCGAGCAGCAGCACGGGCTGATCCTCCCGGTCACGGAGGCCCACGTGGGCTACCGGACGCCGGCGCGCTACGACGACCTGCTCACCGTGGAGATCTCGCTGGCCGAGGCCCGCCGCGCCTCGGCCCGCTTCGAGTACCGCATCCTCCGCGACGGAGAGCTCCTCGCGACCGGCCACACGGTGCACGCCTGCGTGGGGACGGACGGCCGCGTCCGGCGCCTGCCGGGCGAGCTGATCGAGCGGCTCTCGGCCGGCGAGGGGCCCGCCTGCCCTGCTGCCAACGCGCCGCCGGCGCGCTAGTATCCCGCCCCCCTATGCCGATGAACGAGCGTTACGAGCCCCTGTCGATCGAGCCCCGCTGGCAGAAGCGCTGGGAGGAGGCGGGCACCTTCCGCGCCGGCCGCCGCCCCACCGCGGAGAAGCGGTACGTGCTCGAGATGTTCCCGTACCCCTCCGGCGCCATGCACATGGGCCACGCCCGCGTCTACACGATCGGCGACGCGCTCGCCCGCTTCCTGTGGGCGCGCGGCTACGACGTCCTCCACCCCATCGGCTACGACGCCCTCGGCCTGCCGGCGGAGAACGCCGCCATCAAGGACGGCCGTCACCCGGCCGAGCGGACGCGCGAGAACATCGTGAGCTTCCGGGCCGACATGAAGCGGCTCGGGTACAGCTTCGACTGGGAGCGCGAGATCGCGACCTGCGAGCCCGAGTACTACCGCTGGAACCAGTGGTTCTTCGTGAAGATGCTCGAGCAGGGCATCGTCTACCGGCGCCAGGGGAAGGCCAACTGGTGCACCGGCTGCGCGACCGTCATCGCCAACGAGCAGGTCATGGCGGACAACACCTGCGAGCGCTGCAGCTCGCCGGTCGTCGAGAAGGTGATCCCCGAGTGGACCTTCCGGATCACCGCCTTCGCGCAGGATCTCCTCGACGGGCTGGACGGGCTGACCGAGTGGCCCGAGCGCATCACGACGATGCAGCGGAACTGGATCGGCCGGAGCGAGGGGGCGGAGGTCGACTTCGCGGTCGAGGGCTCGACCGAGAGGATCAAGGTCTTCACGACCCGCGTCGACACGATCTTCGGCTGCACCTACGTCGTCCTCGCCCCCGAGCACCCGCTGGTGGCGAAGCTGTCCACGGCCGACCGCCGCGCCGACGTGCAGGCCTTCGTCCAGCGGATGGCGAAGACCGACGCGATCGAGCGGACGGGGGAGGGGGCGCCGAAGGAGGGCGTCTTCACGGGCGCCCACGCGGTCAACCCGTTCACGGGCGCCAGGGTCCCGGTCTGGATCGCCAACTTCGTCCTCGCGGAGTACGGCACCGGCGCCGTCATGAGCGTCCCGGCGCACGACCAGCGCGACTTCGAGTTCGCGCGGAAGTACGGGCTGCCGATCGAGGTCGTCATCCAGCCCGCAGCCGGCGAGCGGCTCGGGCCCGGCGCGTCCCTCGAGAAGGCCTCCACGGAGGACGGCGTCACCGATCGGAGCGGCCCGTTCTCCGGCCTCGCGAGCGCCGAGGCGCGCCGCAGGATGTCGGCCTTCGCGAAGGAGCAGGGGTTCGGTGACGCCACCGTCCGCTGGCACCTGCGCGACTGGGGCTTCTCGCGCCAGCGCTACTGGGGCACGCCGATCCCGATCATCTACTGCGAGGATCACGGCGCGGTCCCCGTCCCCGAGCAGGACCTCCCGGTCGTGCTGCCGCCGCAGGCGATCATCACCGGCACCGGGGAGCCGCCGCTCGCCAAGGTCCCCGAGTTCGTGGCCACCACCTGCCCGAGGTGCGGGAAGCCTGCGCGGCGCGAGACCGAGACGATGGACACGTTCGTCGACTCGTCCTGGTACTACGCGCGCTACCTCTCCCCGAAGGACGACGGGCAGCCGTTCGACGCCGCGCTCGCGAAGCGCTGGCTCCCCGTCGACGTCTACGTCGGCGGCCCCGAGCACGCCGTCATGCACCTGCTCTACTTCCGCTTCTGGCACCGGGTCATGCACCAGCTCGGGCTCGTCCAGGAGAAGGAGCCCTGCAAGCGGCTGGTCACGCAGGGGATCGTCAACGGCCCCGACGGCCGCAAGATGTCGAAGCGCTGGGGGAACGTCGTCTCGCCGGGCGGCATGGTCGAGAAGTTCGGCGCCGACACGGTGCGGCTCTTCATGCTCTTCGCCGCGCCGCCGGAGAAGGACATCGACTGGTCCGACGAGCAGGTGGACGGGCTCTTCCGCTTCCTCTCCCGCGTCTGGCGCATCTTCGTCGCGCGCCAGCCCTGCTTCGCGGCGCCGGACGCCGCGCTGCCCCAGGCCGCGGGCGACGCGCTGGAGCTCCGCCGCAGGACCCACCGGACGATCAAGAAGGTCTCGGAGGCCCTGGGCGAGGGCGGCGACCTCAAGTTCAACACCGGCATCGCGGCGCTCATGGAGCTCGTCAACGCGCTCTATGCCTTCGAGCCGAAGTCGGAGCCCGACCGGGCCGCGGTCCGGGAGTCGCTCGTCGCCGTCGCGGCGCTCCTCTCCCCGTTCGCGCCGCACGCGGCGGAGGAGCTGTGGCACGAGGTGCTGGGCGCGCCGGCCCGCGATCGGCTCCTGGCCGACGAGCCGTGGCCCCCGTTCGATCCGGCCCTCGTGGCCGCCGACGTCGTCACGATCGCCATCCAGGTGAACGGGAAGCTGCGCGGCGACGTGCAGGCGCCCGTGGGCGCCGGCGAGGCGGAGGTGCGCGCCCTCGCGGAGGCGGAGGAGCGGGTGAAGGCGCACCTCGCGGGCAAGACGATCCGGAAGGTCGTCTTCGTCCCCAAGCGGCTCATGAACTTCGTGGTGGGGTAGCCTTCCTCCTCGCCCCCGCTCCGGCGGGGGGGGGGAGGTCCGGGGATGGGGGTGCGGTCCATGGCGAGCGGATGCGGGCGAGCGGTCAGGCGGCGGGGGGCGGTGCTCGCGCTCCTCGCGCTCTCCTCGGCCTGTGGATATTCCCTCTCCGCCGCCGGCCGCCTGACCGGCGGCGTCGAGCGCGCCTCCGTCCTGCCGTTCGAGAACCTCTCCACCGAGCCGGAGCTCGGGGCGGTCCTGTCCGCGGCCCTGCGGGAGGAGCTCGCGGCCCGGGGCGCGCTGGCGCGCGGCGGGTCGCGGACCCGGGTCGAGGGGGAGGTGAGGGTGGGGGTGCCGTCCCCCGCCGCGCCCGGCGGCGCGAGCTGGCGGGTCACGCTCGACGTCGCGGCGCGGCTCGTCGACGGGGATCGGCGCGTCGCCGAGCGGTCGCTGCGGCGGGTGATCGACTACTCCGCCGGCGTGGACGCGCTGGAGACGGAGGGCCGGCGGACCCTGGCGCTCAGGACGCTCGCCGCCGACTGCGCGCGCGAGCTCGCGTCCTCGCTGATGGAGTGAGGGAACGCCGACGCACCCCGACCGTCCGCGCGCGGCGCGGCGGGCAGGGTGCGCGTGCGATCGCGGCCGGAGCTACTTCGCCGGCGCCGCCGTCTTGGCGACGGCGTGGGCGAGGCGCGAGATGCGGCGCGACGCGGCGTTCTTGTGGAGCACGCCCTTGGAGGCCGCGCTCGCGAGCGCCTTCTCCGCCGCGGGAAGGGCCGCCTTGGCCGCCGCCAGGTCGCCCTTGTCGAGCGCCTCGCGGAGCTTCTTGACGGCCGTCTTCACGGAGCTGCGGACCGCGACGTTGCGGTCGTGGCGCTTCTGGGTCTGCCGGTTGCGCTTCTCGGACGATGCGGTGTTCGCCAAGCTTGATTCTCCGAAGGAATTTCGAGGTCGCGCTATCTATCCCCCCCGGCCCTACGCCGTCAAGGGGCTGGGAAGGTAGGGGTGAACCATTCGGAACACCTGTCGGTTCGAGGAGTTATCCACCGGCAGCGCCGGCCGCCCATCCCCCGCGCCAAGGGTGCGTATTCTCGAAGGCGACCGAAGAGGGAGTTGACGGCCAAGTAACTGTAAAGCCTGGGCTAAAACACATTGTCGCGCGACCGTCGGTCACGCGCGGCCCCCGAAGCCCGTCCGAAGGACTCCGGCGCTCCGGGAGTTATCCACGATCTTTCCACGCTCGACGTGGACCACTAACGGTGCGTACTTGAAGGGGCGTCATCTACCGATTTCGCTTGACGCTCCAGAACCTTGGCCTCGTCCCAGAGCGCGTCCATCTGCTCGAGCGTCGCCTCTCCGTGCGGGACCCCGCGCCGCGCCAGCTCCCGCTCGACGTGCGCGAAGCGCGTGATGAACCGTGCGACCGCCCCGCGGAGCGCCTCCTCGGGCGGGACGCCGAGCTTCCGGCCGAGGTTGGCGGCGGCGAAGAGGAGGTCGCCCAGCTCGTGCTCGACCGCGTCGCGGTCCCCGGCGGCGACGGCCTCGTCGAGCTCCGCGAGCTCCTCCGCCACCTTCTCCCGGGCGCCGCGGGAGTCCGGCCAGTCGAAGCCGATCCGGCTCGCCTTCTCGGTGAGCCGGTCCGCGCGGGCGAGGGCCGGCATCTCCCGGGGGACGCCCTCGAGGACGCTCTCGCCCTTGCCCTTCCGGCGCTTCTCCTCCTGCTTGAGCGCGACCCACTGCTTGAGCACGGCCTCCGAGTCCTTCGCCTCCGCGTCGCCGAAGACGTGCGGGTGGCGGGAGACGAGCTTGTCGGAGATCGCCTGGGCGACGTCCGCGAAGTCGAACGTCCCGGCCTCCCTCGCGAGCTGGGCCTGGAAGACGATCTGCAGCAACAGATCGCCGAGCTCCTCGCAGTGGTCGCGGGGATCCCCGGCGTCGATGGCCTCGAGGACCTCGTAGGTCTCCTCGAGGACGTAGGGGCGGAGGGTGCGGAGGGTCTGCTCCCGGTCCCAGGGGCAGCCGTCCGGGCCCCGGAGCCGTTCCATGATCCCGAGGAGCCGCTCGATGGCCTGGCTGGCGCGCGTCATGGCGACTGTTCATAGCCCAGGCGCCCGACCCCTGGCCACCAAGCTTGGATCCCCGGGTCGGCCAACCCCGTGATAGCATTCGGGACTCCCGTGACCCGTCGCCTGCCCCTCGCCCTGCTCGCCCTCGTGCTCCTCCTCCCCATCGCCGCGGGGGCGCAGATCTCCGCGCCGCGGATGCTCGGGGACGAACCCGCTGCCGACGATGGGGCCGAGGACGTCGGGCGGCCCGCCGAGCCGGCGGACGAGGGGCCCATGGACGCGCCGCCGAGGAGGGATGGGCAGCGCCCCCTCGACCGCCTCGGGGGAGCCGCCACGGGGGCGCCCGGGCAGCCCGGCGCACCCGGCGCGGGCGGGACGGCGGAGGGCGCGCCGCAGCCGGCCACCTGGCTGGTCTATGACCAGCCTCCTCCGCCTCCCCCTCCGGAGCCTCCGAGCGAGCTGGCGCGGCGGATGGTGCCGGTCGGCACCAACTGGGCCAAGCTCGTCGCGGCGTGGACGGACCGGAGGTCCGCGCTGCGCGAGCAGGACCCGGTGCGCGCCAGGGCGGCCGCGGAGGCGCTCGTCGGCGCCCAGCGCGAGCTGGCCGTGGAGAACCTGGTCCCGATGGCCGCCTCCCTCGTGCGCGAGTCGGGGAGGGCGCTCGCCGCGAACCTCCCCGGCGAGGCGGTCGAGCACGCGGAGCTCGCCGCGCGGCTGGCGCCCGACTTCCCCGACGCCCACCTGGCGGTCGCGCGCGCCTGGCTCACGCGCTCGCCGGGGGACGTCCGCAAGCTCCTCGCGGCGATCGGCGCGACGTTCGCGGCGATCGCCCGCGAGCCGCACACCCTCCGCGCCTTCGCGGCCGACCTGGCGACGGCGGGGCTCGCGGCGCTCTTCGCCGCTGCCGCCGTGACGGCGACGATCGTCTTCCTGAAGCGGATGCGCCTCCTCTTCCACGACTTCCACCACCTGCCGCTCCTGCGGGGGACCGCGCCCATCCAGAGCACCTTCCTCGCGCTGGTGCTCTTCGTCTCCCCCCTGGCGTTCGGGCTCGGCCCCGCGGCCATGATCGGCGTGGCCATCGCGGTCATCTGGCTCTACCTCGGCACCGCGGAGCGGCTGATGTGCACGGCCACGCTGCTGGCGCTCATCGCGACCCCGTGGCTGGCGTCGGCGGGCGCCCGGGCCGCGGCGTGGACCGGGACCCTCGGCGAGACGGTCCACGAGCTGGAGCACGGCGCCCTCTCGGACGCCGACGCGGCCCGGCTGGCGGCCCGCTGGGAGCAGGCGGCGCCGCCGGCGGCGCTCTCCGCGGCGCTCGGCCACCACTTCAAGCGGCGCGGCGATCTCGCGCGGGCGAAGGCCTGGTACGCGGCGGCGCTGGCGTCGGACGAGCGCGCGGCCGAGGTCCAGGTCGACCTCGGGAACGTCCTCTTCCTCGAGGACGACGTCGAGGGCGCGAAGGCGGCCTATCTCGCCGCGGCCGACCGCGCCGGGGGCGATCTCACCACCCTCGCGGCGGCGCACTACAACCTCTCGAAGCTCTACCTGCGCACGTCCGAGCTCGACAAGAGCCAGGCGGCCCGCGACCGCGCGCAGCAGGAGGACGGCGAGTTCCTGGCGCGGTACGGCTCGGACGACGACTTCTCGGCCAACCGGTTCGTCGTGGACGTCCCCGTCCCGGCCCGGAAGGTCGCCCAGCTCGCCGACGCGGGCGCCGCGCCGGAGGACCTCAAGGCCTACGTCCGCGGCCGCCTCCTCGGCGCGCTCCCCAGCGCGGCGTGGCCGTGGGGCGGCGTCGCCTTCCTCGCCCTCCTCTGGCTCGTCGCCCTCGGACGCGGCCGGCTGTCGCCGTCGATCCCCTGCGAGCGGTGTGGCCGCCCCGCGTGCCGCCGGTGCGACGGCGCGGCCGGGGCGCTCTGCGGCCAGTGCGTCAACGCCTTCGTCAAGAAGGGGGTGGTCGACGCGCGCGATCGCCTGCGCAAGGAGGCGCAGGTCCGGCGCCACGAGCAGCTCAACGTCGTCACCGCGCGGATCCTGGCCGTCGTGGGCGGCGGCGCCGGGCTGGTCTGGACCGGGGCGGCGATCAGCGGCTTCCTCTACCTGCTCGGGTTCCTCTTCCTCGCGGCCGTGCTCTGGTTCTGGCGCGGCGTGCTGCCGCCGCCCCAGCCGTCCCCGTGGCTGCTGGTGGGCAAGCTGCTCGTCGCCGTCCCGCTGGGGCTGGCGCTCTACGCGCTGGCGGTGCGCGAGGCCTTCCGCAGGACCCGGAGCTAGAGACCCGATGGCGCTCAAGGGAACGCTCAAGGACTTCGGGATCGCCGAGATCCTCCAGCTCATCGGCCAGCAGGCCAAGAGCGGGATGCTGCACCTCGAGGGGCGCGACGCGGAGATCCACATCGCGATGGCGGACGGCAACGTCGTCCGCGCCGAGCACGCGGGGCGCAAGACGCGGGAGCGGCTCGGGACGCGGCTGGTGCGCGCCGAGATCCTCACCGAGAAGAAGCTCGAGTACGCGCTCGACCTCCAGAAGCGCAGCCTGCGCCGGCTCGGCGACATCCTCGTCGAGCTGGGCTTCGTCTCGAAGCAGGACCTGAAGGAGATGACCGCGCTCCAGACGACGGAGACGGTCTACCGGCTCTTCCACTGGAAGAGCGGCACCTACGAGTTCGTCCCGGGCGACGTCGAGTGGGACCCCGAGTCGGTCACGCCGCTCCGCGCCGAGTCGGTCCTGATGGAGGGGTTCCGCCAGGTCGACGAGTGGCCGATGGTCCGGCGGAAGATCACCTCCACGGCCATGACGTTCGAGCGGGTCAAGGAGCTCGAGGCCGAGCGGACCACCGCCCGCCGCGCGAAGAAGGAGGACGACGTCGACGCGGCCTTCGACGCGATGGGCTCCGACAAGCCCGCCGAGTCGGAGGGCGAGTTCGCGAACCTCGGCCAGAACGAGCGCAAGCTCTTCCAGCTCGCCGTCCCCGGCCGGACCGTCGAGAAGATCATCGACCTGTCGCGGTTCGGCGAGTTCGAGACCTGCAAGGGGCTGCTCAACCTCGTCAACCTCGGCTACCTGCGCCCCGTCGCGCCGGCGGGGAGGGCGGCCGCGGTCGGGACCTACGCCTCCGACTGGGCCGCGCGCTTCCGCGTGGCGGCCGTGCGGGTCGTCGCCACGGTGGCCATCGCGGCGGCGGTCGCGGGGATCGCCTACTGGGTGGATCGCCGCGGGCTCGCCTGGGGCGAGCCCTCCCGGGGGGCGGAGGTCCGGGACAACGCGGCGCAGCGCTTCGTCTCGCGTTACCAGATCCAGCGGCTCTCCGGGGCGCTGGAGGTGTTCCGCCTCGAGAACGGCCAGTACCCGGATCGGCTCGACAAGCTCGTGGACGCCGGACTCGTGACCGCGCGGGACCTCAGGCACCCCTGGCAGCAGCCCTACTCCTACCGGCGGACACCGGACGGGAGGTACGTCCTCCTCCCGCCGATCGAGTAGCGTCATGGCCCGCGACGGAGACCAAGGAGCCGGCTTGTCCCAGGGAACGGTGGTCCCTACCTCGTCGAAGCTCGAGTTCCCCGACAACGAGCGGGTGCGGATCCTCTGCGGCGCGCACAGCGAGCACCTCAAGCTGATCGAGCGCCGCCTCGGCGTCCAGCTGGGGCTCCGCGGCGGCATGCTCGTGATCGGCGCGCCGGACGAGGAGCGCGCGCGCGTCGTCGAGGGGCTGCTCCGGGACCTGTACGACCTCGTGGTGCAGGGCTACCCCCTCCACCCGGAGGACGTGGACCAGGCGACGAAGCTCGCGGCCCAGGGGGCGCCGATCAAGGAGATCTTCGGGGACACGGTCTTCGTCTCGGCGCGCCACCGGATCGTGACGCCCAAGGGGCTGGGGCAGAAGCGGTACATCAAGGCGATCCGGGAGTCGGACATCGTCTTCGGCGTCGGTCCAGCCGGCACGGGGAAGACCTACCTCGCGATGGCGATGGCCGTCGCGCACCTCGTCGAGCGGAAGGTGAAGCGGATCGTGCTGACGCGCCCCGCGGTCGAGGCCGGCGAGCGGCTCGGCTTCCTCCCGGGCGACATCGCCGAGAAGGTGAACCCCTACCTGCGCCCGCTCCACGACGCGCTCTTCGACATGGTCGACTACGAGAAGGCGACCGCGTTCATGGAGCGCGGGACGGTGGAGGTGGCGCCCCTCGCCTTCATGCGCGGGCGGACGCTCAACGACGCCTTCATCATCCTGGACGAGGCCCAGAACACCACCAGCGAGCAGATGAAGATGTTCCTCACCCGGCTCGGGTACGGCTCCAAGGCCGTCATCACGGGGGACGTGACGCAGGTGGACCTCCCCTCCGGCCGCCCCTCGGGGCTGCTCGAGGTGCAGCGGGTGCTGAAGGGCGTGGAGGGGATCGAGTTCGTCCACTTCAGCGAGGTGGACGTGGTGCGCCACCCGCTCGTCCAGGAGGTGGTGCGCGCCTACGACGCCTACGACGCCGATCGGCGCGCCCGCGCGGAGCGCCCCGCCCCCGCCGCCGGCGAGGGGGAGGAGCGCTGATGGGAGAGCGGGGCGACGCGGCCCTCGCCGGGCTCGTGACGTGGCTGCTGCGCCGGGACGTCACCGGCCGGCTCCTGCGAGGGGCCCTCGTGGCGACGCTCGCGGTCGTGGCGGCGTTCCTGCTCGCGCCCGGCTCCTCCGTCCGCCGCCTGCCGACGTGGGACGCCCTCTCGACGCCGGCCCCGGGCACGATCAAGGCCGACCGCGACTACGAGATCGTCGACGAGGAGGCGACCGCGCGGCGGCGGGCCGAGGCGAGCGCGGCCCAGCGCGCGGTCTACGACCTCGACGAGGGGGCGGTCGAGGACGCGAGCGCGAGGATCCACGCGGCGTTCTCCGTGATGCGGGAGGAGGAGGAGCTGCTCCGGGGCACCGGGGGCCGGCGGGAGCCCACGGCCGCGGAGCTGGCGCGGGTCTACGCGGCGCAGCGGGACGCCTTCGTCTCCCGGCTCGGGCTCCTCGTGCGGGACGTGGACCTCGAGGCGCTCGGCGCGGCCCGCTTCGGCACGCCCGTCGAGGCGGAGCTGGTCGCGCTCACCGCGCGCGGGCTGGAGGGGATGGTCGTGTCCGACCTCCAGCTCCTGAACGCGGAGCGCGGGCGCGGCGTCCTGGTGCGGGTCCTCCGGGGCGGGGAGCCCGGCGAGGCGGAGCGGACGCTCCTGGACCTCTCGCAGGTCCGGGACCTCGCGATCGCGCGGCAGGAGCTGGAGCAGGCGGCGGCCTCGCGGCTGCACGGCCTCCCGGCGCCGCTCCGCGGCGCCCTGGCGCGCGTGGCGCAGGGCATGCTCGCCCCGACGCTGGTCCACAACCACGCCGAGACGGCCCGGCGGCGCGCCGAGGCGGCGGCCGGCGCGAAGCCGGTGGTGATCGCCGTGAAGCGGGGCGAGAAGATCATCGGCGACGGGGAGCGGATCGAGAAGCGCCACCTGCTCGTCTTCGACGGCATGCGCGCGCAGGCGCGCGCCTCCGACCTGGGGTGGGTGCGGGTCGGCGGGGGGCTGCTCGTCGCCCTCGCGATCACGGTGCTCTGGCGGTTCGCCCGCCGGAACCTCGCCCGGCTCCGGATCGCCCGCCGCGACGCGCTGCTCCTCGCCGCGCTGCTCCTCGCGACGCTCACCCTGGGGTTCGTCGCGATCGCCGTGGCCGACGCGCTCCACGAGCGCTTCGCGCCGGGGGCGCGCCCCGCGCTCTACTTCCTCGTCCCCTTCGCCGCCGGGGCGATGCTGGTGCGGCAGGTCCTCGCGGCCGAGGTCGCGCTCCTGTTCGCGGTGGTGGTGGGGATCGTCGCCGGGCTGCTCGGGGGACAGTCGATCCCCCTCGCGCTCCACGCGACGCTCACCGCGATCGCCTCCGCCGGGCTCGTGGGCGTGAGCCGGGATCGGTCGGGCCTCTTCCGCTCGGGGCTCGCCGTGGGGGCGGTGGGCGCGGTCCTCGCCGCCGCCCTGGCGCTCTACGGCGCCCGGGGCCCCGCCGACGTCGCCCTCGGGGCCGCGGCGGCGCTCGTGGGGGGCGCGATCGTCCTCCCGGTCGTCGTGCTGGGGTCGCTCCCCATCGTCGAGGGGGCGTTCGGCTACCTGACCGACGTGCGGCTCCTCGAGCTCGCCAACCTCAACCACCCGGCGCTGAAGGAGCTGATCGTCCACGCGCCCGGCACCTACCACCACTCGATCGTGATGGGGGCGATGGTCGAGGCGGCGGCGCAGGCGATCGGCGCGAACCCGCTCCTGGCGCGCGTCGGCGCCTACTACCACGACGTCGGGAAGATCCGGAACCCGCAGTGGTTCGCGGAGAACCAGCGCGGCGAGAACCGGCACGAGGCCGTCGCGCCGTCGATGAGCGCGCTCGTCATCAAGCGGCACGTCGCCGACGGGATCGAGCTCGCCCAGCAGTGGCAGCTGCCGCGCGCCATCGTCGAGATCGTCCAGCAGCACCACGGGACGCGCTTCGTCGGCTACTTCTGGGCGATGGTGCAGCGCTCCGGCGACGAGGGGAAGCGCGGCGAGGTCGTGGACGAGGCGGTCTTCCGCTACCCCGGCCCCCGCCCCCAGACGCGGGAGGCGGCGCTGGTGATGATCGCGGACTCGTGCGAGGCGAGCGCGCGCGCGATGGAGGCCCCCACCGCCGAGGACTTCGGCGGCCTCGTCTCGCGCCGCGTGAACGAGATCTTCAGCGAGGGGCAGCTCGACGAGTGCGAGCTGACCCTCAAGGACCTCAGCGTGATCGCGTCGGCGATGGTGCGGGCCCTCGAGGCCGTCTATCACACCCGCCCGGACTACCCCATCGGGGAGGCGGCCGAGCTCGGGCGGATCCGACCGCCCATCCAGCTGGTGGTCCGCAAGTGACCGTCCTCGTTCGCAGCGAGCACCCGCGCGCGGGCGCGGCGGTGCGCCGGCTCCGCGTGAAGGCGCGCGAGTACCTCCGCGCCCTCGGGCGCGAGGAGGCGGAGCTCTCGATCCTGCTCACGACCGACGCCGGGATCCGGCGGCTCAACCGGCGGTGGCGCGCCATCGACCGCCCGACCGACGTGCTCTCCTTCGCGCTATCGGATCCGTCGGGCATTGGGAGCCTCCTCGGGGACGTGGTAATTTCCGTTGATACCGCGGCGCGTCGGGGCGGCGAGGACCCACGCGCCGTCCGCATGGAGCTCGATCGGTACCTCGCCCACGGCATCCTCCACCTGCTCGGGTTCGATCACGAGCGGCCGTCCGATGCCCGGGTGATGGCGGCGCGGGAGGAGGCGCTGGTCCGGGCCGACGGGCTCGTGGGCGCCGCGATGAAGAAGGAGAGAGTCGGCCGGGCGGGGAAGGGTCCCCGCCGGCGCGAGAAGAGCTGATGGATCCGTACGCCGACATCGATCTCGACTCCGAGTCGGTCTGGCTGGACGGCGCGTGGTTCACGCGCGACGCCCTGGCGCAGCGGATCCGCGAGATGATCCAGGCGGGCGACTTCCGCGTCTCCCGCCCCAGCCAGGCGCTCGAGCGGCTCGAGGCGGCCCTCGCGCGCTCCCGCGCGATCAGCGTCCGGATGCCCGCCGACCTCTACGACGCCGTGGCCGCCGCGGGCACGCGCCTCGGCCGGCCGGTCGGCCACCTGGTGCGCGAGGCGATCGCCTACTACCTCGCGGCCGCCGCCGCGTACGGCGCGGCGCAGGGAGCCCAGTCGGGTGCGGCGCCGCAGGCGGAGCCCGCCGGCGTGGACGTCGACGTCTCGGACACGGGCGAACACCCCCTCAAGAAGGCGCGTTGAGTGAAAGAGAATCGTTCCCTCTCGCCCGCCCGGAGGGAGGGGCAGGGTGAGGGGGCGGCGTCTCGCGCCACCCACTCCGCCCCGATCCCCGCCCTCATGAAGCGGTCCACGCCGTTCCTGCTCGCCGTCGCCTCCGGGCTGTCGATGGCCCTGGCGCTGCCCCTCGTGATCCCCTGGCTCTCCTTGCGGGAGCTGGACCCGCACGGCCGGCTCGAGGTCGTCGCCTGGGTCGCGCTGCTCCCGCTGCTCTGGGCGCTGGACGGGGCTCCGCGCGCGCGCCGCGCCTTCTCCCTCGGCTTCCTCGGCGGCCTCGCGTACTTCTACGTGGCCATCTACTGGGTGAGCCACGCGATGACCGCGTTCGGCGGCCTGCCGACCTGGCTCGCCTTCGTGGCCCTGTCCCTGCTCGTCGGCTACATGGCCGTGCACTGGGGCGGCGCGCTGGCCGTCGCGTGGTGGGTCCGGCGACGGCTCGGCTGGCCGCTCTGGGCGCAGCTGCCGTTCGTCTGGGCCGCCTTCGAGCTGCTGCGCAACTACAGCCTCTCGGGGTTCCCCTGGGGGAACCTGGGCTACACGCAGGCGCGCACGTTGCCGGTGGCCCAGCTCGCCGCCGTGACGGGGGTCTACGGGATCGCGGCGCTGGTGGTCCTCGTCAACGCCCTCGTGCACGACGGCGTGCGCGCGGTGACGGAGGGGCGCCTCCCAGCGATCCACCGGGGCACGACGCGGCGCCACGGCCTCGCGCTCCTCGCCGTGCTGGGGCTCGCCTTCGGTCTCGGCGAGGCGCGGCTCTCGGCGGTCCGCCGCGAGATCGCCGCAGCCCCGGCGCTCAGGGTGGGGATCGTCCAGGCCAACGTCGACCAGTCGGTGAAGAACACCGCGCGCGACCACGTCGAGGAGATCCTCGGCCGGCTCGTCCCGAGGACCGTCGAGGCCGACCGCGCGGGGGCCGAGCTCGTCGCCTGGCCCGAGGCGGCCTACCCGATGTACCTGCCGCCGGGGCTGCGATCGCTCGACGTCCCCGGCGTGGGGCTCCCGCCGCTCTCCCGGACGCACCTCCTGCTCGGCGCCACGACGCTCGAGCGCGGCGCGCCGGATGGGGAGGGGCAGCCGACCCGGCGCATCACCAACAGCGTCTTCCTCCTCACCCCCGGGCTCGACGTCGTGGGGCGCCACGCGAAGGAGCACCTCGTCCCCTTCGGCGAGTACGTGCCGCTCGCGCGCTGGCTCTCCTTCCTGCACCAGGTGGTCCCCACCTTCGCGCCCGTGAGCCCCGGCCCGGAGGAGGGGGCGCTGGTGATGGCGCGGCCGGCGGGGGCCGTCCGGATCGCGCCGCTCATCTGCTACGACGCCATCTTCCCGGAGATCGCGCGGCGCTTCGCGCGGACCGGCGCCGACCTGCTCGTCAACCCGACCAACGACGCCTGGTACGGCTACTCCTCGGGGCCGTACCAGTTCCTCGCCATGGTCCGCCTGCGCGCGATCGAGACCGGTCGGACCGTGCTCCGGCCGGCCTGGGCCGGCGTCTCGGCGCTGCTCCTCCCGACCGGGGAGGTGGCGCCGGGGGCGATCGAGATCGGCCCCGTCGACCCCGACCTCGCCCCGGCGCCCGAGGAGCCGTCGCGGCTCCTCCTGGCGGACGCCCCGCTGTTGCGCGGCACCACCCTCTACACTAGATTCGGCGACCTCTTCGGGTGGGGGTGCTCCCTCTTCACCGTCGCCGCCCTCGCCCTCGCGTGGCGCGCGGCGCGACGCCCGGCAACCCAATAGGAACGAAGCGATGGCTGCACCGACGATCGAACGACTGAGCGACCTCTCCCGGCGCATCGAGGCGCTCCGGGGGTCCCTTTGACGTCGAGCGGAAGCGGACGCGCGTCGCCGAGATCGCCCGGATGTCCGAGGATCCGGGGTTCTGGACCGACAACGCGAGGGCCCAGGGGCTCCTGAAGGAGAAGTCCCAGCTGGAGCAGGTGGTCGGCGCCTACGACCGCGCGGCGGGGGACCTCGGCGACGCCCAGGCGATGCACGAGCTGGCCGAGGAGGCCAGGGACGACGGCGCCCGCGCCGAGGCGGCGCACGCCGTCGACGCGTGCGAGCGTTCGACCGAGGCGCTCGAGTTCCAGCGCATGCTCTCCGGGCCGCACGACCGGGCGGGGGCCATCGTCGAGGTGAAGAGCGGCGCGGGCGGCGTCGAGGCGATGGACTGGGCCGCGATGCTCTACCGGATGTACACGCGCTACTGCGAGCGGAAGGGCTGGGAGGTCGAGCCGGCCGACATGGTGGCCGGCGAGGAGGCGGGGATCAGCCAGGGCTCCTTCTTCGCCCGCGGCGAGTTCGCCTACGGCTTCCTGAAGGCGGAGCGGGGCGTCCACCGGCTCGTGCGCATCAGCCCGTTCGACGCCAACGCGCGCCGCCAGACCAGCTTCGCGGCGGTGGACGTCACGCCCGAGATCGACGACGACATCGTCATCGACATCAAGGAGTCGGACGTCCGCATCGACACCTACCGGGCCTCCGGCGCCGGCGGGCAGAAGGTGAACAAGACCGACTCGGCCGTCCGGATGACCCACCTCCCGACCGGCATCGTGGTCTCGATGCAGAACGAGCGGAGCCAGCAGAAGAACCGCTCGATGGCCTGGAAGATCCTGCGCGCGCGCCTCTACGACCTGGAGGAGAAGAAGCGGCAGGCGGCCCTCGACGCCGTCGAGGCGCAGAAGAAGGACATCGACTTCGGCTCGCAGATCCGCTCCTACGTCCTCCAGCCGTACCAGATGGTGAAGGACCTGCGGACGGGCGTGGAGACGGGCAAGGTGGACGACGTCCTGGGCGGCGACCTCGACGGCTTCATCCAGCCCTACCTCCTGGGCGTCCGCCGGACCGATCGGGCGGTCGACGAGTAGGGGAGCGAGCGATGGTGCAGGGATCTGCCTCCTGATGATCGTCGAGCCACTCTACGAGATCGATCCGTCTCCAGCCGTCCAGCGGCTGCTCTGCACGCCTGCGCTCGACCTCGTGATGGAGGCGCTGTCGATTGCCGGCGAGGGCTGGGGCCTCATGCTCATCGCGATCGCCGTCGCCCTCCAGGCGAACTCGGACCGGCGCGCCGCGCTCCGGAGCGCGCTCGCCGCGCTCGCCACCCTCCTCGTGGTCGGGGTGGTCGTCGCGGCGATGAAGCGCGCCTTCGACGCACCCAGGCCGCTCCTGGCCCTCGGGCCGGCGCGCGTGCACGTGCTGCTCGAGCCGCTCCGCCGCTTCGCCTTCCCGAGCGGCCACTCCGCCGCGGCCGCGGCGTTCGCGCTCTGGGCTTCGCGCGAGCCCTGCAACGGGGGGCGGTGGTGGCCCTGGCTCTTCGCGTTCCTCGTCGGCCTCTCGCGCGTCTACGTCGGCGCCCATTGGGTGACCGACGTCGTCGGCGGCTGGCTCATCGGGATCGCCCTGGCGGCGGCCGTCGCCCGCGCGTGGCCCCCGCCGAAGGACGCGCGCGCGGCGCCTGCCGGCGCGGTCGGAGGGGCCCCGTGAAGCTGAAGGCGACGCCGCTGAGCTACGCGCTCGCCATGGCGCTCTTCTTCCTGGTGGCGCTCAACTACCCGTTCGTCCGGGCGCTCCTTGCGAGCATGGGCGGCCTCCGGCTCGGGAACGTCACCGACGCGCTCCTCGTCCTCTCGGCGCTCTACGCCGCGCTCTTCCTGATGTTCTTCCTGACCGCGTGGAAGCGGATCACCAAGCCGATCGCCTGCTTCCTGCTCCTCACGGCCGCCCCCGCTGCGGCCGCGATCCAGGGCCTGGGCTTCGAGTTCAGCCCGCTCGTCATCCGGAGCGTCTTCAAGACCGACCTGGTCGAGGCGCGGGGCGTCGTCTCGCCGGCCTGGTTCGCGTCCTTCCTGCTCCTCGGCCTCCTCCCGAGCGTCCTCGTCCTGCGCAAGGTCGAGATCGAGCACCCGCCCCTGCGCCGGCACCTCGCCCAGAAGGCGGCGGCCATCGGCGCGGCCCTCGTGGCCGCGGTGGCGCTCTACCTCCCGAACCAGCTCTTCTTCAACTCGTTCGCCGACAACGCGACCAACCACCGCCTCAAGAACATGGTCGTCCCCTTCAACTACCTCGACGCGCTCGGCGGCTTCCTCGGCGAGGAGTGGGCGTCGCTGCGGCCGCGGGGCGGCGGCGCCGCCGGCGGGCCCGGCAGGGGCCACGCCGACGCCGGGCGCGGGCGGGCGCTCGCCGGGTCCGGCAGGCGGACGGTCGTGATCTTCGTCCTCGGCGAGTCGGCGAGGGCCCGGAGCTTCTCGCTCAACGGCTACGCGCGCGAGACCAACCCGCGGCTGGCCCGGCGGGGGGTGGTGAGCTTCACGCGCTTCGAGGCCTGCGCGACGGCCACCGCGCAGGCCGTGCCCTGCCTCTTCTCGAGCCTCGGCGAGAAGGACTTCAGCTACCAGCGCGCGGAGGAGACCGACAACCTGCTGGACGTCGCGCAGCGGGCCGGCTACCAGGTCACCTGGTACGAGAACGGGATGGGCGCGCAGGCGGTGAGCCGCGGCGTGACCGAGGTCAAGCTCGGCTCCTACTATCGAGCCGAGCGGGACCGCGTGCTGATCGACCGGCTCCCGACCCGGGCCGACGTGGTCGCGGCGGGGAAGGATCAGCTCATCGTGCTGCACGAGCGCGGGAGCCACGGGCCCGACTACGCGGCGCGGTACACGCCCGAGTTCCGCGCGTTCACGCCGGACTGCGACAGCTCGGTCCTGAAGTCGTGCTCCCACGACGCGGTGGTGAACGCCTACGACAACAGCATCCTCTACACCGACGCCAACCTGGACGACGCCGTCGAGTGGCTCGACCGCCTCGGGCCCGACTTCAACACCGCGCTGCTGTACACGTCGGACCACGGCGAGTCGACCGGCGAGGACGGCTGGTACATGCACGGCCTGCCGAAGTCGATCGCGCCCGAGGATCAGACCCGGGTGCCGTTCATCGCCTGGTTCTCCCCGGGGCTGGCGGAGGCGGAGGCGCTGGACGTCGACTGCGTGCGGCGGCTCAAGGACCGGCCGTACTCGCACGACAACGTCTTCCACTCCACGCTCGGCCTCCTCGACGTCGAGACCCCGGCGTACCGCGCGGCCGAGGACGTCTTCCGCGCCTGCCGGGCCGTCCCGCCCGCGCCGCCGAGGAGCGCATCGGCGCCGCGGGGCGGCGGGAACGGCAGCTGACGCGGGGCCCCGCGCTCCGCCGCCCTCGCGCCCCATGAAGTCCCACGGGAAGGCGCCGACGCGCGGATCCTCGTGAAGATCATCGGGGAGTGACCCCCGCGCCGCCCGGCCTCGCCTCCGGCGCGACGCGCCCGCCCTCGATCCGCCAGCCCGACGTGGTGCAGCGGCCGGCGAAGGCGTCGTCGTGCGTGACGAGGAGGAGCGCGCCGGGGTAGGCCGCGAGCGCGGCCTCCAGCCGCTCGACCGTGGGGAGGTCGAGGTGGTTCGTCGGCTCGTCGAGCACGAGCGCCCAGGCGTGCCGCCCCATCCCGAGCGCGACGAAGAGCTTGCGCGCCTCCCCGGGGGAGGGGTCGCGCGACGCCAGCAGGTGGCCCGGGTCGGTCCCCAGCGCGGCGACGAGCGACAGCACCCGGCCGCGCTCCTCCGGCGCCAGCGCCGCGACCTCGGTGAGCAGGCGGCGCCCGTCGCCGGGCGCGAGCTCCTGCGGCAGGTGGAGCACGCGGGCGGGTGGGAGGGTGGAGCGCGCGAGGAGCGCGGCGAGCAGCGTGCTCTTCCCGGCCCCGTTCGGCCCCGAGAGCCGGACGCGGTCCTCGCGCTCGAGCCGGACGTGGACGTCGGCCAGGATGGGCGCCCCGCCCGCGGCGACGGCGGGCGCGTCGAGCGCGAGCAGCACCGGCCGCGGCGCCCGCTGCCAGGCGAGGAAGACCTCGCCCCCCACCTCGCGCGCCGCGGGGATCTCCGGGATCGCCGCGCGCGCCCGCTCCTCCGCGGCCCGCTCACGCCCGACGCGCCGGCCGAGGCCGGCCTCGGCCCAGCTCCGCACGGTCTTCGCGCCCAGCGTGCGGGAGTCGCTGTCCTTCGGGTCGCGCCCGCGCCCGCTCCTCGCCCGGTCGGCCGCCTCCCGCGCCCGCCGCGCCTCGGCCAGCCTCCGGGCGGCGCGCCGCGCCTCCTCCTGCGCCGCCGCCCGCCGCCCCCACGCGGCCTCGACCTCCGCCTCCCAGGCCGCGCGGGCGCCGCCATAGGGCCGGGCGTAGAGCCGCGCCGTGCCGCGGTGAAGCCGCACCGTCCGCGGGGCGAGCGCCTCCATCAGCGCACGGTCGTGCGAGACCAGCACGCCCACCCCCCGGAAGCGGGCGAGCGCGGCGGCGAGGAGCGCGCGCGCCGTGGCGTCGACGTGGTTGGTCGGCTCGTCGAGCAGGAGGACGTCGGGTTCCGCGGCGAGCGCCGCCCCGACCTGCCACCGCTTCCGCTCGCCCGGCGAGAGCGTCCCCCAGCGCGCGAGCGCCGGCGGCTCGAGCCGGAGCGACGCGCGCAGTCGGCGGGCCGCGCCGTCGTCCCGATCGGAGAGCGCGCGGACGTCGCCGCCCATCGCGTCCACCGACTGCGGGCAGAGCACCACCCGGGCCCGCGCGGGCTCCACGCGGACCGCCCCCGCGTCGGGCCGGCGCGCGCCCGCGACGAGGTCGAGGAGGGTGGACTTCCCCGCGCCGTTCTCGCCGACGAGGGCGGTCCAGCCGGCGGGCAGGAGGAGATCGACGCCGACCAGGATCGGCGCGGCGTCGGAGTACGAGAAGGAGAGCCGCTCGAGGCGGACGGAGGGCATGGGGGAGCTCCTGAGCGAGGGGCCCGGGCGCGCGTGCGCCGGGCGCGAGGTGACGCTGGGCCCGTGAGGGCGGGGTCGCTAGGAGATCGTGGCCATCGGCGCGCCGCGGAGGGCGGCGCAGCCAATAGGTAGCGCCGCGCCGCGCGGCGCGCAAGCGGGCGCCCGGCGCGAGCGCTACCGCGGCTGGTAGGTGATCGGCTGACGCGCGGACACGAAGCGGTCGATCGCGTCGATCACCCAGGGGGGCAGGCTGAGCAGCTTCACGCCGCAGCCGGTCGGCTCGCGCCCGACGGTCGCGGTCTTGGGGCGGACG
>DATIVK010000165.1:0-1938 GCA_035465955.1 Anaeromyxobacteraceae bacterium
GTCTTCAAGGCGGAGCGGTTCGTCGGCGGCGAGGTGAAGGGCGCCGACGAGATCGGGACGCCGGTCGCGATCCGCGTCGAGGTCGACGACTCCGACGTCGTCCAGACCGACGACGACGAGGCGGCCGTCCCCGTCACGCCCGACCCGATCCTCTCCAACCTCCCCGACTTCCTCCGCGGCGAGGGGGAGGAGCGGGAGGGCGGCGACCGGCGCGGGGACGCGCGCGCCCCCGCGCGGACGCGCGAGCTCCTGATCGCGGAGCCGTACGTGGGCGAGATGGTCTACCGCGTCCACCCGCCGGTCGGCTTCCGCGCGCGCCCCGTGCCGCCCGACGCCTCGTGGTCCTTCGGCGGCGCGAGCTACCGGGCCCGCTACGCGCTCGAGCCGGACGGCTCCGTCACCGCCAGCTTCCGCTTCGACACGGGCGACCGGCGGCTCTCGCCGAGGGAGGCGGAGGGGCTCGCGCACGAGGTGAGCGCCATCATCCGGAGCCAGAGCCCCATCGTCGCCTTCGAGCGCGTCGGCGCGGCGCTCCTCTCGCAGGGGCGCGTGACGGAGGCGCTCGCCGAGATGGAGCGGCTGGCGGCGCTCCACCCGAAGGAGGCCACGCACCGCCTCCACCTGGCCATCGCCGACTTCCAGCTCGGCTTCCCCGCGGAGGGGATCGCCGAGGCCCGGCGCGCCATCGCCCTGGAGCCCACGCGGGCCTGGGGCTGGCGCGTGCTGGGGCTCGGCCTGCAGCACGACGAGGTGGGGCGGTTCCGCGCGCCCGGCTTCGACCGGGCCGGCGCGATCGCCGCCTTCCGGAAGGCGCGCGAGCTCGACCCGAAGCACGCCGGAGGGCGCGCGGGGCTGGCGGGCCTCCTCGCGTCGGGCGCCGACGCGGGCGACCGGCCGTCGAGGCGCGATCTGGAGGAGGCGCTCGACGCGTGGCGGTCCATCCGCGAGGAGCTCGGCGACCACCGGTACGACGCGGAGTACGCCGGGGCCCTGCTCGAGGCCGGCCGCTTCGCGGACGCCGCCGGGGTGGCGCGCGACCTCGAGAAGGGGGAGGCGCGCGACGCCCTGCTGCTCGCGGCGGTCGCCGCGGCCGAGGGGGCCGGCGCCGCCGAGGCGGAGGCCCGACGGCTGCCCGCGGACGCTGCGCGCGCGGCGCTCCAGCGCGCGGCCGGCCGCCTGATCCAGCTGCGCCTCTACCCGGAGGCGAGCGCGCTGGCATCCCTCGCCGCCCGGGGCGCCCCGAACGCCGCGGAGCTGCAGGCCCAGGCCGACCTCCTCTCGACGGCGAGGCGCTGGGAGGAGCAGGTCGCGCAGGGGGACGAGCCCACGCGGCTCGTCCGGCAGCTCTTCGTCGCGCTCGTCGTGGATCGCGATCCGGCCGCCGCCGTCGGCAGGCTCATGGCCACCCGCGGCGCCCGGCGCGGGGAGGCGCGCGCGGCCGCCTCGACCGACGACCTGCGGGCCGGGATCCTCCGCGGCGCGGGGCGGCTCGGCGCCCCGCCGGCGGCCATCCTGGACGTCGCGCTGGGGCGGCTCGAGGTCATCCGCGACGGAGAGGCGGCCGGGATGCTCCGCCTGCGCGTCCGGCTCCCGTTCGCGCCGGGCGGGCGCGGCTCGTCGGTCTTCCTCGTCCGCGAGAAGAAGGCGTGGAAGGTCCTCGCCACCGACGAGAGCCTCCCGGAGCTGGGCGCCGAGGCGCTCCGGCTGGCGGAGGCCGGCGACCTCGCGACCGCGCGGCGCCTCCTCGGCTGGGCGCTCGACGATCTCTCCGGCGGGACCGCCGGCGGCGGCTCCCCGCAGGACGTGATGGCCGCGCTCTGGACGCGCGACCCCGCGGCCCCGGCGCCGGCCGTCCGGCGCGCCGCCGCCGCCCACGCCGCCTGGGGCGACGCGCCGGCGGACGCCGTCGCCCTGCTGGAGCGCGCGCTCCCCGAGATC